>JBOGDY010000158.1:0-5703 GCA_050742955.1 Actinomycetes bacterium
GTCGCCCGGGCCGCCGAGGCCGGACACCTCCTGGGTGAGGATGAGCTTCATCTCTGTCCGCCCCCTCAGCGCGCGGTGCTGGTGTAGGGCAGCAGCGCCATCTCACGGCTGTTCTTCACGGCCGTCGCGACGTCGCGCTGGTGCTGGGTGCAGTTGCCGGTGACCCGACGGGCCCGGATCTTGCCGCGGTCGGAGATGAACTTCCGCAGCAGGCCGGTGTCCTTGTAGTCGATGTAGGTCGCCTTGTCCTTGCAGAACTGGCAGACCTTCTTCTTGATCTTGCGGGGTGGTGGCTTGGCCATCGTGGTGCTCCATCTGGTGGATGCCCGGCTGGCGCCGGGATGGTCAACGGTCGGTCTGCCGCCGGGGAACGGGGGCCCAGGAGGCACACCCGAGGGGGCCCGGTCCCGTCGTACGGCGGGTGGTGCTCGTCTAGAAGGGCGGCTCGTCGCCGGCGCCGGGGTTGTTCCACCCGCCGCCACCGCCACCGCCGCCGGCTCCCGACTGGGAGGCAGCCGGCGCCGCCGAGGCCCACGGGTCGCTGTCGGCCTGCTGGCCGCCGAAGCCGCCGCCACCGCCGCCGCGCTGGGTCTTGACGACCTTCGCGGTGGCGTTCTTGAGGCTGGGGCCGACCTCGTCGACCTCGACCTCGTAGACGGTGCGCTTCTCGCCCTCCTTGGTCTCGTAGGACCGCTGCTTGAGCCGGCCCTGGACGATCACGCGCATGCCGCGCTGGAGGGACTCCGCGGCGTTCTCGGCCGCCTGGCGCCAGACGTTGCAGGAGAGGAAGAGGCTCTCGCCGTCCTTCCACTCGTTCGTCTGCTTGTCCAGGAACCGCGGCGTCGAGGCGATGCGGAACTTCGCCACGGCCGCCCCTGACGGGGTGAAGCGCAGCTCGGGGTCGTCGACGAGGTTGCCGACGAGGGTGATGACGGTGTCGCCTGCGGCCATGTCAGCTCGATCCTTAGCGTCAGCTCGGTTGGTTCGGGTCGTCGTGCGGGAGGTGGCGTCAGCGCCGGTCCGGGCGCAGGACCTTGGTGCGCAGCACCGCCTCGTTGAGGTTGAGCTGCCGGTCGAGCTCCTTGACCGTGGCCGGCTCGGCCTGCAGGTCGACCACGGCGTAGATGCCCTCGGACTTCTTGGCGATCTCGAACGAGAGCCGACGCCGACCCCAGATGTCGACCTTCTCGACGTTGCCGCCGTCGGTCTTGACGACGGTCAGGAACTGGTCGAGCGCGGGTGCGACGGTGCGCTCCTCGACGTCGGGGTCGAGGATGACCATCACTTCGTAGTGACGCATGCGGGCAACCCACCTCCTTTGGACTCGGCGGCCACGGTCTCTCCGTGGCAGGAGGGCTACTGCGTCGCGCCGGGCGGACCCGGGGGTGCGCACGGCGACGTCGGACAGCGTACAGGCGCCCGGCGTACCCCTTGAAATCCTGTCCACAGCGCGCGCACGATCAAGGAAGTCTCGGCGCACCCCGGGAGGGACCATGGCGCACGCGCAGCACCACCACCGGCACCTCACCCTGAACACCGACGGCGTGGACCACCCGCTGGAGAACGCCCTCACCGTCGCGGTGGCCCTGCTCGGGGCGGTCGCCGCGATCAGCGCCTTCTTCCCCGACGCGCACGTGGTGACCTCGTGGGCCGGCCTGCTCGGAGTCGCCGCGGGCATCTACGCGCAGTACCGCTCGGCCACCACGGCCGAACGCTTCGTGATCCTCATCGGCTTGGGGGCCTCGGCAGTCGGGCTGGCGATCGGCCTGGCCAACGGAGGCCTCTGGTAGCCACCGGCCGGCTCCGGACCCACCTCCAAGGCGCCCGCTTGGAACATTGCGCGGCAACACGCCGCCGCGACCCGGCGTGTCTCCGGCGCAAAGTCCCAACCCGCCCGGAGCAGCGGTGAACGGCCGGCGGGGCTGTCGGAGGCCGGGCCTAGTCTGGTCGACGTGACCGCACTGCGCATCGGAGCCCACGTCGACCAGGCCGACCCGCTCGCCGAGGCCGCCGCCCGCAGCGCGGACCTCGCCCAGTTCTTCCTCGGCGACCCGCAGGGGTGGAAGGGGCCGAGGGTCGCCTACGAGGGCGGCCCGGCCGCGCTGCGCACCGCCGCCGAGGCGGCCGGCATCGACCTCTACGTGCACGCGCCCTACGTCCTCAACGTGGCGACCACCAACAACCGGATCCGCATCCCCAGCCGCAAGCTGCTCGACCAGCACGCCACGGCCGCCGCCGAGATCGGCGCCAAGGCGCTGATCGTGCACGGCGGCCACCTGCTCAAGGACGACGACCCCGAGACGGGCTACGACAACTGGTGCAAGACCGTCGAGCGCATGGCGCCCCCGTTGCCGATCCTGATCGAGAACACCGCCGGCGGAGGCAACGCGATGGCCCGCCGGCTCGAGCGCATCGCCCGTCTCTGGGACGCGCTCGACCGCCGGTGCGACATCACCGACATCGGGTTCTGCCTGGACACCTGCCACGCGCACGCCGGCGGGGAAGGGCTGGCCGGCGTGGTCGACCGGGTCAAGGCCATCACCGGGCGCATCGACCTGGTGCACGCCAACGACTCGCGGGACACCTTCGACTCCGGCGCGGACCGGCACGCCAACCTCGGCAGCGGGCAGATCGACGGTGACGAGATCGTCGCGGCCGTGGCCGCGGCCGGCGCACCGGTGGTGTGCGAGACCCCCGGCGGTGCCGCCGGCCAGGGTGGCGACATCGCCTACCTGCGGGAGCGGCTGCCCGCCTGAGCGGGCGGGCGGCACATCGTCGTACGCCGGGTCAGGTGGCGGTGGCTGCTGACCTCCGGCCCCGCGCGCCCGCGCCGGCGCCCCCGGCACCCGCGGTCGCCCCGGGTCGTACCGCGTCGCGGACGACCCGCAGTGCCGCGACCAGCGCCTCGAGCTGGTCGGGGGCGAGCGGACCCACCAGCCACCGCTGGACGAGGTCGAGGTGGCTCGGCAGGGCCGCGGCCAGCCGGTCCTGCCCGGGATCGGTGAGCACGGCGTAGGTGCTGCGCCGGTCGTCGGGGCAGGCGACGCGGCAGACCAGGCCCGCGGCGCTGAGCCGGTCGACGACGCGGGTCGTGCCGCTGGTCGTCAGGCTGGTCTGCGCGGACAGGTCGGACATTCGCAGCCGGCGCTCCGGCGACCGGGACAGCCGCAGCAGCACCTCGAACTCCACGACGGACAGGCCGTGCTCGGCCAGCCGGTCGGCCGACCGACCGGCCAGCCCCGTGAAGGTCTCGGCGAGCAGCCCCATCACGGTGAGCCGCTCGTCCGCGGACAGGTCGGGGCCGGTGGCCATGCCCGCGAGGTTACCAGACTATTTTTGCCAACGGGAATATTGAGGACACAATGTTTGCTCCAGCAGGCGCAATCGCCCATGAGCCCACACACCGGAGGATCCACCATGACCGACCTCAAGCCCGAAACCACGACCGGCCTGCGCATCGTCGACGGCGTCGAACTGCCGGCCCCGGGCACCTTCACGCTCGACCCCGCGCACACCCGCGTCGGCTTCGTCGCCCGTCACCTCATGGTGACCAAGGTGCGCGGCCACTTCGCGGAGGTCGAGGGCACCATCACCATCGCCGAGGATCCGCTGCAGTCCACCGCCGAGGCGACGATCGGGACGGCCAGCATCACCACCGGCTCCGACGACCGCGACAACCACCTGCGCTCGGGCGACTTCCTCGAGGTCGAGGCGCACCCGACGATCGGGTTCCGGATCGCGAAGGTTCTGGGCCACCGGGGCGCGACCTACACGGCGCTGGGTGAGCTCACCATCAAGGGCGTCACCCGGGAGGTCGAGCTCGAGGTCGAGCTCGACGGCGTGGCCAGGGACCCGTGGGGGAACGAGAAGCTCGCGCTCACCGCGAGCACCGAGATCGACCGCGAGGACTTCGGCATGACGTGGAACGTCGCGCTCGAGACCGGTGGCGTGCTCGTCTCGAAGCGGGTCAAGATCGAGGTCGAGGCGCAGGCGGTCCGTTCGGCCTGACGCCCCACCGCGACGCTCCGGGTGCCTCAGCGCCCGGGGCGTCGCGCGTCCCTGTGCTGGGTAGCCTCGATCCGTCCGCCCGCCCCTGTGTCGAGGAGCTCCATGCCACCCACCGTCCGGACGATCAGCCGCGAGGAGCACCTGGCGCTGCTCGCGAGCCGCCCGTCGGCGAGCTTCCTGCAGTGCCCCTCCTGGGGCCTGGTGAAGCGGGAGTGGGGCCACGAGAGCATCGGCTGGTTCGACGGGGACGCCCTCGTCGGTGCCGGGCTGGTCCTCTACCGGCGGGTCCCCAAGGTGAAGAAGTCCCTGGCCTACCTGCCCGAGGGCCCGGTCATCGACTGGTCGTCGCCGGACCTGCCGGAGTGGCTGGACCCGATGGTGGAGCACCTGCGAGCGGCCGGCGCGTTCGGCGTACGGATGGGGCCTCCCGTGGTGAGCCGGCGGTGGGCCGCCGCCTCGGTGAAGGCGGCCGTCGCCGAGAAGACCGCCAAGCGCCTGACCGACGTGCCGGCCGACGCGACCGAGGCCGTCGGGGAGCAGGTCGCCGCCACCCTTCGCCGGCTTGGCTGGCGAGCGCCGTCCGACGACGGCGGGTTCGCTGCCGGCCAGCCGCGCTTCGTCTTCCAGGTGCCCATCGGCGACCGGGACGAGGAGGCGCTGCTGGCGGGCTTCAACCAGCTCTGGCGGCGCAACATCAAGAAGGCCGCCAAGGCCGGGGTCGAGGTGACCCAGGGCGACGCCGCCGACCTCGACGACTTCCACCGGCTCTACCTCGAGACCGCCGAGCGCGACGGCTTCACCGGCCGCCCCCTGACCTACTTCCGGCAGATGTGGGACGCCATGCGGGCCGAGGACCCCGACCGCATCCGGCTCTACCTCGCCCGCCACGAGGGCGACCTGGTGGCGGCCACCACGATGGTCCGGGTCGGGTCGCACGCGTGGTACTCCTACGGAGCCTCCTCGAGCGCCAAGCGCGACGTCCGCGGGTCCAACGCTGTCCAATGGCAGATGCTGAGCGACGCGCGTGCTGCCGGAGCGACGGTCTACGACCTGCGCGGCATCACCGAAACCCTCGACGAGCAGGACCCACAGTTCGGACTGATCCAGTTCAAGCTCGGCACCGGCGGGGAGGCCGTGGAACAACTCGGGGAGTGGGACCTGCCGCTGAACCGGCTGCTGTTCAAGGCGTTCGACGTCTACATGAGCCGGCGGTGAGCCTGCCGTGACGTTCTCCGTCTACATCGACACAGACCGCTGGCGGGCTCACCAGAAGCAGGTGCTGGCCGACCTCCCGGGGCTCGTTCCGGTGGCCAAGGGCAACGGCTACGGCGTGGGCAACGCGCGCCTGGCGGCGGAGTCCGGCTCGCTCGGCGTCGACACCATCGCCGTCGGGACCGCCCGCGAGGTGGACCAGGTCGCCGGGGGCTTCACCGGGGACATCCTCGTCCTGACACCGGTGCTGCCGGGTGCGGACGCCGGGTCCGTCGACCCTGTCGGCGACGACGACCGGACGATCCTGACGGTCGCCCAGGTCCCGACGCTGACGGCGCTGCCCGCCGGCTCCCGGGTCGTGGTCGAGTGCCGCACGTCGATGAACCGGCACGGGGTCCGGCCGGACGAGCTGGCCGCGGTCAGCGACGCGAGCCGCCACCTGCAGGTCGAAGGGGTGGCGCTGCACCTGCCGCTGGACCGGCC
>JBOGDY010000159.1:0-5696 GCA_050742955.1 Actinomycetes bacterium
TGACCGGCACCTGGTAGCTGTCGTCGGCCGTGGCGCGGTTGGCGTGCGGGAGGTAGTCCATCGCCTGCAGGATCCCGGCGTGCTCCCGGCCGGGCACCGGCAGGTCACGGGACGCGGTGGCGCCGACGGCGAGCACGACCGCGTCGTACCGCGACACCAGGTCACGGCCGGTGAGCCCCGCACCCACGTCCACCCCCGGCTTGAACCGGGTGCCCTCGGCGCGCATCTGCGCGATGCGCCGGTCGAGGTGACGCTTCTCCATCTTGAACTCGGGGATGCCGTAGCGGAGGAGCCCGCCGATCGCGTCGGCGCGCTCCAGCACCGCGACGGTGTGCCCGGCCCGGGTCAGCTGCTGCGCCGCGGCGAGCCCGGCCGGTCCGGACCCGACAACGGCCACGGTCTTCCCGGACAGCCGCTCGGGTGGCTGCGGCGTGACCCAGCCCTCGTCCCAGGCGCGGTCGATGATCGAGACCTCGACCTGCTTGATGGTGACCGGCGGCGAGTTGATGCCGAGCACGCACGCGGCCTCGCACGGCGCCGGGCACAGCCGCCCGGTGAACTCCGGGAAGTTGTTGGTGGCGTGCAGGCGCTCGATCGCCACCCGCCAGTCGTCGCGCCGGGCCAGGTCGTTCCACTCGGGGATCAGGTTGCCCAGCGGGCACCCGTCGTGGCAGAACGGGATGCCGCAGTCCATGCACCGCCCCGCCTGCCTCTTGAGCTGGTCGGGGTCCTGCCGCTCGTAGACCTCGCTCCAGTCGAGGATGCGCACGTCGACCGGGCGGCGGGCGGGCAGCTCGCGCGACGTGGTGGTGAGGAAGCCCTTCGGGTCAGCCACCTGTTGCCTCCATGATCAGCGCCAGCGTCTCGGGACTGTCGGCGTCCAAGCCGTCGTCCAGGGCCCGGGACCGGGCCAGCAGCACCCGCTTGTAGTCGCGCGGCATCACCTTGGTGAACCGGGCGGCGGTCCCGTCGGCGCCGCCCCGCCAATCGGCCAGCAGCGCCTTGGCGACGGCCGAGTCGGTCTCCTCGGCGTGCCGGCGGACGAGGTGGTGCACCAGGTCGACGTCCTCGGCGTCGAGGGCCTCCAGCTCCACCATCTCCGGGTTGACGCGGGAGGCGTTGACGTCCAAGACGTACGCCGTGCCGCCGGACATTCCGGCGGCGAAGTTGCGGCCCACCCGGCCGAGGACGACCACGGTCCCTCCGGTCATGTACTCGCAGCCGTGGTCCCCGACACCCTCGACGACGGCACTGGCACCGGAGTTGCGGACCGCGAACCGTTCCCCGACCAGCCCCCGGACGAACACCTCGCCGGCGGTGGCGCCGTAGAGCAGCACGTTCCCGGCGACCACGTTGCGCTCGGCCACCAGCGCCGCCTCGCGCGCCGGCCGGACGGTGACCCGGCCGCCGGACAGGCCCTTGCCCAGGTAGTCGTTGGCGTCGCCGAGCAGCCGCATCGTGATGCCGCGCGGGAGGAACGCGCCGAACGACTGCCCGGCCGAGCCGGTGAGGGTGATGTCGATGGTGCCGTCGGGCAGCCCTGCCCCGCCGTACCGGCGGGTGACCTCGGCGCCGAGCATGGTGCCGACGGTGCGGTTGACGTTGCGCACGGGCAGCTCGATGCGGACCGGCGCGGCGTGCTGCAGCGCATCGATCGACCGCAGGATCAGCTCGTTGTCGAGCGCCTTCTCCAGGCCGTGGTCCTGCACGGTGACGCACCGGCGGGCCGCGCCGTCGGGCAGGTCGGGGACGTGCAGGATCGGGGCGAGGTCCAGGCCGTGGGCCTTCCAGTGCTCGACCGCGCGCGTCGTGTCGAGGGCCTCGGCGTGACCGATCGCCTCGTCCAGGCTGCGGAACCCGAGTGCCGCCAGGTGCTCGCGCACCTCCTCGGCGACGTACGTGAAGAAGGTCTCCACGAACTCCGGCCGGCCGGTGAACTTCTTGCGCAGCTCGGGGTTCTGCGTCGCCACGCCCACGGGGCAGGTGTCGAGGTGGCAGACCCGCATCATGATGCAGCCGCTGACCACGAGCGGAGCCGTCGCGAAACCGAACTCCTCGGCGCCGAGCAGCGCGGCCACCACCACGTCCCGGCCGGTCTTGAGCTGCCCGTCGGTCTGCACCACGATCCGGTCGCGCAGCCCGCCGCGCAGCAGCGTCTGCTGGGTCTCGGCCAGGCCCAGCTCCCACGGCACGCCGGCGTGCTTGAGGCTGGTCAGTGGCGAGGCGCCGGTGCCGCCGTCGTGGCCGGAGATGAGCACGACGTCGGCGTGCGCCTTGCTGACCCCGGCGGCGACCGTCCCGACGCCGACCTCGGCGACCAGCTTGACGTGCACGCGCGCCCGGCTGTTGGCGTTCTTCAGGTCGTGGATGAGCTGGGCCAGGTCCTCGATCGAGTAGATGTCGTGGTGCGGGGGCGGCGAGATCAGCCCGACCCCGGGGGTGGAGTGCCGGGTCTTGGCGATCCACGGGTAGACCTTGTTGCCGGGCAGCTGGCCGCCCTCACCGGGCTTCGCGCCCTGGGCCATCTTGATCTGCAGGTCGTCGGCGTTGACGAGGTACTCGCTGGTGACGCCGAACCTGCCGGAGGCCACCTGCTTGACCGCGGACCGGCGCAGGTCGCCGTTCTCGTCGGGCACGAAGCGGTCCGGGTCCTCCCCGCCCTCACCGGTGTTCGACTTGCCGCCGAGCCGGTTCATGGCGACGGCCAGCGTCTCGTGCGCCTCCTTGGAGATGGAGCCGTAGGACATGGCGCCGGTGGAGAACCGCTTCACGATCTCCGCGGCCGGCTCGACCTCGTCGAGAGCAATGGGCTCCCGGTCCGTGTCGCCGGCGTCCTTGAGCCGGAACAGGCCGCGCAGGGTCATCAGCCGCTCGGACTGCTCGTCGACCGCGGTCGTGTACTGCTTGAAGATGTCGTAGCGCCGGGTCCGGGTGGCGTGCTGGAGCCGGAACACGGTCTCGGGGTTGAACAGGTGCAGCTCGCCCTCGCGCCGCCACTGGTACTCGCCGCCGACGTCGAGGGTGCGGTGCGCGCTGGACGTGACGCGGGCGGGGTAGGCCGTGCGGTGCCGGGCGGCGACCTCCCGGGCCAGGACCTCCAGCCCGACGCCGCCGAGCTTGGACGAGGTCCCGGTGAAGTAGCGCTCGACGAGGACCTGGTCGAGGCCGACGGCCTCGAACACCTGCGCGCCGTGGTAGGACGCGACGGTGGAGATGCCCATCTTGGACATGACCTTCAGCACGCCCTTGCCGAGCGCCTTGATCAGGTGCCGGACCGCCTGCTCGGGCTCCACGCCGGGGAGCAACCCGTTGTTGGCGAGGTCCTCCACGCTCTCCATGGCCAGGTAGGGGTTGACCGCGGAGGCGCCGTAGCCGACCAGCAGCGCCACATGGTGCACCTCGCGCACGTCGCCGGCCTCGACGACGAGCCCGACCTGGGTGCGCGTCTTGCTGCGGATCAGGTGGTGGTGCACGGCGCTGGTCAACAGCAGCGACGGGATCGGCGCCCACTCAGCGTCGGAGTCGCGGTCGGAGAGCACGATGAAGCGCGCGCCACCTGCCACGGCCTCGGTCACCTCGGCGAAGATGTCCTCGAGCACCGCCCGCAGCGCCGGCCCGCCACCGGCCACCGGGTAGAGACCCCGGATCCGGGTGGCGGCGAAGCCGGGCAGGTCGCCGTCGCGGTTGATGTGCGTGATCTTCGCCAGCTCGTCGTTGTCGATCACCGGGAAGCCCAGCACGACCTGACGGCAGTGCGCGGGCGTCGCCGAGAGCAGGTTCTGGTCCGGGCCGATCGCGGTCCCGAGGGAGGTCACCAGCTCCTCGCGGATCGCGTCCAGCGGTGGGTTGGTGACCTGCGCGAACTGCTGGCTGAAGTAGTCGAACAGCAGTCGTGGCCGCTGGGACAGCACGGCCACCGGGGTGTCGGTGCCCATCGAGCCGATCGGCTCGACACCTTTCGAGGCCATCGGCGTCAGCAGGACCCGCAGCTCCTCCTCGGTGTAGCCGAAGGTCTGCTGCCGCCGGGTGACGCTGGCGTGGGTATGCGAGATGTGCTCGCGCTCGGGCAGGTCGGCCAGCCGGATCTGCCCCGCGTGCAGCCACTCGTCGTAGGGCGCAGCGGCCGCCAGGTCGGCCTTGATCTCGGCGTCGTCCACGATGCGGCCGCGCTCCGTGTCGACCAGGAACATCCGGCCCGGCTGCAGCCGGCCCTTGCGCACCACGGTGGCCGGGTCCAGGTCGAGGACGCCGACCTCGCTGGCCAGCACCACCAGCCCGTCCTCGGTGACCCAGTAGCGCGACGGGCGCAGCCCGTTGCGGTCCAGCACCGCGCCGATCAGCGACCCGTCGGTGAAGGTGATGCTGGCCGGGCCGTCCCACGGCTCCATCAGGGCGGCGTGGAACTCGTAGAAGGCCCGGCGGGCCGGGTCCATCTCGGCGTGGTTCTCCCACGCCTCCGGGATCATCATCATCACCGCGTGCGGCAGCGAGCGGCCCCCCATGTGCAGCAGCTCGAGCACCTCGTCGAAGGACGCCGAGTCGCTGGCGCCAGGGGTGCACACCGGGAACAGCCGCGCGATGTCACCGGGGAGCAGGTCGCTGGCGAGCTGGCTTTCGCGAGCGGCCATCCAGTTGCGGTTGCCCCTCACGGTGTTGATCTCGCCGTTGTGGGCGATCAGCCGGTAGGGGTGGGCCAGCGGCCAGGCCGGGAACGTGTTGGTGGAGAACCGCGAGTGCACCAGCGCCAGCTCGGTGACGTATCGCCGGTCGGACAGGTCGGGGTAGAACGCCTCGAGCTGCGCCGTCGTGAGCATGCCCTTGTAGACGAGGGTGCGCGAGGACAGCGACGGGAAGTAGGCGTCGACCTCCCGCTCGGCACGCTTGCGCAGGCAGAAGGCGCGGCGCTCCAGCGCCATGCCTACCAGCCGGCCGGCCGTGGCCTCGACGAACAGCTGGCGCATCCGCGGCAGCACGGCGCGCGCGGTCGCTCCGAGCAGGCTCGGCACCACGGGCACGTCACGCCAGCCGAGGACCCGCAGGCCCTCCTCGCCGGCGAGGCGGTCGAGCCCGGCGCGGGCCGCGGCGTCGGCGGCGTCGTCGTCGGGCAGGAACGCGGTCCCCACGGCGTAGGCACCGCGGGCCGGCAGCGAGAACGGTACGACGGCCCGCAGGAAGTCGTCGGGCACCTGGGTGAGCATGCCGGCGCCGTCACCCGAGTCCGTCTCGGCGCCCGAAGCCCCGCGGTGGTCGAGATTGCGCAGCGCGGTCAGGGCCTGGTCGACGATGTCGTGGCTGGCCTGGCCGGAGAGGGTCGCGACGAACGCGACACCACAGGCGTCGTGCTCGTACTGCTCGTCGTAGAGGCCCTCAGCGACCATCAGCGCCGTCCTTCCTCGTCGATGACTGCTGCATCGACCGAGGGACAGCGCTGGCCCTGCGGTATGCCGACGAGGGTAGCGGGCGCCCCGCCGATCCGGTCAATTCGCCACGTCGCCAGGCGCGCGTCGCCAGGCGCGCGTCGCCAGCCCGCGCATCAACCCCCGGACCGCGCGGCGGGGTACCGGCTCCGGACGGTTATCGCACAGATGGGTAATTACCCATCTGTGCGATGACGCCAGGGACCTGCAGCACCCCGGGGCGGGGCCCGGGACAGGGGCCGGGAGCGGGAGCAGGGCAGCGGACCGTCAGGAGATGCC
>JBOGDY010000160.1:0-5689 GCA_050742955.1 Actinomycetes bacterium
GCGCAGCAGGGCGCGGACGGTGCGGCGGGTGTCGAGGGCCCCGCGGTGCGAGGGGCGGTGCCGCCGGGACACGCGGACCTCGCCGAGCGGGTCGATCGTGGCGATGAGCTGCCGGACCAGCTCGCGCTCGGAAGAACTGATGCCGGCCAGGTCGCGGTGGCGCAGGACCTCGGTCTCGCTGGCGGTCGCGGCCGGGACCTGGTCCTCGCTGGCGGTCCCATGGTCCTTCGGGGTCGCCCCCGGCGCAGCGACCGGATGCACGACGTGCACCGGTGGGACCGCCCGCACCGGCGGGGCCTGCTCCCCCGCGAAGTAGGCGGCGAACGCCCGGTCGTAGCGCTCCAGGTCGTCGGGGCAGCTGCACAGCGTGAGCCGGCCGGCCCAGTAGACGTCGCGCCGGTGGGTGACGTCGAGCCGGGCCGCGGCGTGGAACGTCGCGTGCAGCCGGTCGGGGCTGGCGGCGACGCCGGCCGCGCGCAAGGTACGGGCGAAGCCGACCAGGGTCGCGGCCACGGCAGAGTCGGGTGGCGGGTCGCTCATCCCGTCGCCGCCCACTCGGCGAGCCGGTCGGCGACCCGGTCCTGGTCCTCGCGGTACTTCAGGAACGCTCCGAGGCTGGCCGCGGCCCGGTCGAGATCGAGGTCGCGCGCTCCGAGGGCCAGCATCGCCTCGGCCCAGTCGAGCGACTCGGCGACGCCCGGCGGCTTGAGCAGGTCCTCGCCACGCAGGACGCCCGCGACCCGGGCGACGCCCTCGGCCAGGGCCGCGGTTGCCTCCGGCAGCCGGCGTCGGATGATCGCCACCTCGCGATCGAAGCTGGGGTGGTCGAGCCAGTGGTAGAGACAGCGTCGCTTCAGGGCGTCGTGCACCTCACGCGTGCGGTTGCTGGTGACGACCACGACAGGCGGCGTCTCAGCGTGGATGGTGCCGAGCTCCGGCACCGTGATCGTCCACTCGCTGAGCACCTCGAGCAGGAACGCCTCGAACTCGTCGTCCGCCCGGTCGACCTCGTCCACGAGCAGGACGCTGGGGCTGGTCTCGAGGGCCTGCAGGAGAGGGCGGGCGACCAGGAACCGCCGGTCGTAGAGCTCGGCCTCCAGCCGCTCGGCATCGGAGACCCCGGCCGCCTCCGCCGCCCGCAGGTGCAGCAGCTGCCGGGGGAAGTCCCAGTCGTAGAGGGCCTGGGCAGCGTCGAGTCCCTCGTAGCACTGCAGCCGGATCAGCGGAGCGTCCAGCACCCCGGACAGCGCCGAGGCGAGCGCCGTCTTCCCCACCCCGGCGTCGCCCTCGCAGAACAGCGGCCGGCGCATGGTCAGGGCGAGGTAGGCCGCCGTGGCGACCCCCTCGTCGGCCAGGTACCCCTGCGCGTCCAGCAGCTCGGCCAGGCGGCCGGGCGAGGTCACGTCGATCACCACACCACCGTACGGCGTGACCGGTGGTCCCGGCGGGGCCCGCACCCGACAACCGGATCGGCCGACTACTCCAGGTCAGCTGACGCGACTCCGCTACTCGGTCAGGACGACACCGTGGAGTCGCTCGGCTCCGTGATCCGTTGCTCGGGGAGACCCTGCTGCTCGGCTGCCATGGCGGCGATCATCTGGGCGAACTGCTCGGCGTCCGGCGGCATGAACGGCTCGGCGTCCGGGACCGTCTCGAGCACCTTGAGGAAGTCCTCCATCGAGGTGCCGTCGGCGGCTGGAAGGTGTGAGGAGAAGATCCGGGTCGGCTGGAGCTTTCGGACCCGGTCGAGCACCTCGCCGAACTTGGCGCGGTCGAGGATGTGGGCCCACGGTGAGTCCGTGGTTGCCCAGCCGACCATGCCGCCGGCCAGCGCATCCGGTGGCACGTCGGCCGCGCTCTGCGTCGCCTCCGGCAGGATCGCCCCGAACGCGTCCACGCTGAACAACGCGCCGGTCGACCGGTCCAGCAGGCCGGTCGACATCGGATTGTCGAAAAGCGGCGGTGCGACCGCGGTCAGCGTCCGGTCTCCGACGTGGATCTCGTCGCCGAAGCGGATGGCGTGCACGCGGTCCATGGGGACCGGCCACCACGTGCCCATCCGGAGCGCACTCATCCCATGCGTCACGAGCTTGGCGTTGGGGGCCGCCTCCATGATGCGCTGGATGCTGCCGGTGTGGTCGGCGTCGTCATGGGTCAGCCACACCCACTTCAAGGACCCGAGATCGACGATGGAGCTCACCGCTGCGAGGAAGTCGTCCCCGTCGATCCCGATGCCTGTATCGATGAGCACAGGCTCTTCCGCCATCAGCACGAAGGCGTTGATGGGCAGTACGCCCACGCCGGGCATCGACAGGTTGGCGGGAAGGACGTGGACGTCCTGGGCACCTTGGTAGAGAGCGTCCATCGATGACCTCCATGGTCCGTGAGGCGCGTGGCTCCGGACCGTCCGGGCGACCCTCCCATCGAGAGTTAGCACCAACGACGAGGTGTGTAAAGCACTGGGCACGGACTGGAGAGCGCCCAGAGATGCCACCGCTCCTCATGCGACAAACCCACGCAGCTCGACCAGACTGACGGTCATGCCGGTGAGAATGCACCACATCGTCGTAGATGCGCACGACCTCCGCGCCTGGCCGGCGAGCCATCTTGGCGATGACTTCCGATGACCCGCACGGTCTAGCGTGCTGACAAGTTCACCGGACCCGAGGAGCTGCGCCATGGGCAGGATCGTCTCGAACTTCTTCATCTCTCTCGACGGCGTCGTCGAGTCGCCCGACAAGTGGCACTTCCCGTACTTCGACGACGCGATGGGCGCGATCGTCGGCGAGGGCATGGCGACCACCACCGCGATGCTGATGGGGCGGAGGCTGTACGACGAGTGGTCCTCGTTCTGGCCGGCACAGGGTCCGGAGGTTCCCTTCTCCGAGTTCATCAACACAACCCCCAAGTACGTCCTGTCCACGACTCTCAAGGACCCGGTGTGGCAGAACACCACGGTCATCTCCGAGGATGTGGCCGCCGAGGTGAGGGCCCTCAAGGACAGGACTGACGGCGACATCGGGATGTCCGGCAGCGCCACCACCGTCCGCTGGTTGCTCGCCAACGGCCTCCTCGACGAACTTGCCCTGCTCGTGCACCCGATCGCGGTCGGGTCAGGCCAGCGGCTGTTCGAGGACGCGACCACTCACCCGCTCGAGCTGCGCTCCTGCGCCCCACTCGACACCGGTGTTCTGCATCTGCGCTACGCGCCGGCAGCGTAGAAGGCCGCGGCGATCACCACACCCCCGTACGGCGTGACGGGCCGTCCCGGCGGCCCCCGCCGCGCGGCTGCCGACGGTCTGTACCGGATCGGCGGCCTGAGAGCGCTCCCGAGCCACCGATCATGTACAAGACGCCGGCCCGGGATCGCCGCCGTCGGCAGCGGGCCGGTGTGACGGGGGCGCTCAGTCGTTCCGGGTGGTCCGGCTGTGCTCGTTGACCATCCTGGCGAACGCGCGCGCCTGCTCCTGCGCCCGCTCGCCGTCGGCCTTCTGCACGCCCATCGCGGCCAGCTGCTCCCCCTCGGCGAGGTCGAGCATCATCCACGGGTCGTCGCGCAGCAGCCGCACACCGACGATCTCTGCCCACTCCAGCTGCCGCCGGGTCAGGATGTTCACCACGGTGACGCCTGCCGGCGCCGCGACCACCCGCACCGCGGCCAGCCGGTGCATGAACCAGCCGACCCCGAGCGCCATCAGGATCACGGCGGCCTGGGAGCCGACGCCCCAACCGCTGGCGCCGCTGGAGGGCAACAGCAAGGCGATCACCACGAGCGTCGTGCACACCGCGAGCGCGGACGCGTAGACCACCAGGCGGCCGCGACGGGGGCGGAACACCGTGCGAGCCGGCCCGCCCATCGGCGTACCGCCGTCCATGTCAGAGCCGACAGGCGTGGATGTCGGTCACCAGGATCCCCCGTGCACCGACCTCCCAGAGCTCGTCCATGACCTGGTTGGTCTCCGTGCGCGGCACCATCGCCCGCACCGCGACCCAGCCGCGGTCGTGCAGCGGGGACACGGTCGGCGACTCGATGCCGGGCGTCAGCCGCACCGCCTGCTCGACGAGCTCGGCGCGGATGTCGTAGTCCATCAGCACGTAGCGCCGGGCGATGATCACGCCCTGCATCCGGCGGGCCAGCTGTTCCACCGCCGGTGACGAGTCGGCACCGGCACGCCGCACCAGCACCGCCTCGGACTCGAGGATCGGCTCCCCCACGACCTCGAGCCCGGCCTGGCGCAGCGTCGTCCCCGTCGACACCACGTCGGCGATGACGTCGGCGACACCGAGCCGCACCGCTGTCTCCACCGCCCCGTCGAGCCGGATCACCTCGGCGTCCACGCCCCGGTCGGCGAAGTACTTCGAGACCAGACCGCCGTACGACGTGGCCACCCGCTTTCCCGCGAAGTCCGCCACGGCCGCCGCCGACCCGGGCCGCGCGGCGAACCGGAACGTGGACTCGCCGAACCCGAGCGACAGCACCTCCTCGGCGGCGGCGCCGCTGTCGAGCAGCAGGTCACGGCCGGTGATCCCGACGTCGAGCTCACCGGTGCCGACGTAGACCGCGATGTCCCGCGGGCGCAGGTAGAAGAACTCCGCGTCGTTGTCGGGGTCGTGCAGCACCAGCTCGCGCGGGTCGTGCCGCTGCCGGTAGCCCGACTCCCGCAGCATCGCGACGGCGGCCTCGGCCAGCGACCCCTTGTGGGGCACGGCGACTCGCAGCACGGCGGACCTTCCTGGGCAGAGGTGTTCAGAGACGAGCGTAGACGTCGTCGAGCGTCAGGCCACGGGCGATCATGAGCACCTGCAGGTGGTAGACCAGCTGGGAGATCTCCTCGGCCGCGCGGTCCGGCGTCTCGTGCTCCGCGGCCATCCAGACCTCGGCGGCCTCCTCGACGACCTTCTTGCCGATGGCGTGCACGCCCGCGTCGAGGGCTGCGACGGTGCCCGACCCGGCGGGCCGCGTCATGGCCTTGTCACTGAGCTCGGCGAACAGCGTGTCGAACGTCTTCACGCCGACGATCGTCCCAGAGCACGCCCCGATCAGTTGCGCCGGCTGTCGATGCCGTGCCGGAGGTCGCGAAGGGTGCAGGCGGTGGCCAGGGCCGCCCGCGCGGCGTCGTAGCCCTTGTCCTCCTGCGACCCCGGCAGGCCGGCGCGTGCCAGCGCCTGGTCCTCGTCGTCGCAGGTGAGCAGGCCGAAGCCGACGGGTACGCCGGTGTCGAGGCTGACCCGGGTGAGGCCGTGGGTCGCCGCCTGGCACACGTAGTCGAAGTGCGGTGTGCCGCCCCGGATGACCACGCCGAGGGCGACGACGACGTCGTAGCCGGTGCGGGCGAGCCGGTTCGCCACGACGGGCAGCTCGAAGGAGCCGGGCACCCGTACGACGGTCGGCTCGGCCACCCCGCACTCGGTCAGCGCCTTCAGTGCACCGGCGAGCAGGCCGTCCATGACGGGCGGGTGCCACAGGCTCGCGACAACACCGACCCGCAGCCCTTCGGCACCCTCGATGCCCAGGTCCGGCGCACCGGCTCCGCTCATGTCGGTGTCCCTTCGTGCTCGCTCAGGTCGGGTGCCGCGCCCAGGTCGGGCAGCGGAGGGAGCGCAGGCAGCTGGTGACCCATCCGGTCACGCTTGGTCTGCAGGTAGCGCAGGTTCTCCGGTGTGGGGTGCATCTCCAGCGGCACCCGGC
>JBOGDY010000161.1:0-5686 GCA_050742955.1 Actinomycetes bacterium
CTACCTCGACCGCGACATCGACACGCTGATGCACCGCACCGAGCGGCGCCCGCTGGCGACCGGGCTGGTCCGACCGCCCGAGGCGCTGGGTCTGGGCCTGGTGCTCGGGGTGCTGTCGGTGGGGTGGTTGGCGGCGACCGTCAACGTGCTCAGTGCCGGGCTCGCCCTGGCCGCCATCGTGTTCTACGTCTGCGTCTACACGATGGCCCTCAAGCGGCGCACCCCGCAGAACATCGTCTGGGGCGGCGCGGCCGGATGCATGCCGGTGCTGATCGGCTGGGCGGCCGTGACCGGGTCGCTGTCGTGGGCGCCGGTGGTGCTCTTCGCGGTGATCTTCTTCTGGACCCCGCCGCACTACTGGCCGCTGTCGCTGCGGTTCAAGGACGACTACGCGGCGGCGGGTGTGCCGATGCTGCCGGTCGTGGCCGATGTGGTGGTGGTCGCGCGGCGCATCGTCGCCTACAGCTGGGTGATGGTCGCCAGCTCACTTCTGCTGTGGCCGGTGGCGCCCACCGGACCGGCCTATCCGGTGGCGGCCGTGGGGCTGGGTGCCGCCTTCCTGGTGGAGGCGCACCGTCTGCTCGCCCGGGCTCGGGCGGCGGACGGCGGCTCGGCGCTGCGACCCATGCGCCTGTTCCACTGGTCGATCACCTATCTCACCCTGCTGTTCGTCGCGGTCGCGCTCGACCCGCTGCTGCCCTTCTGACGCGGCGCCGGGGACGACCAGGCCGGCCGCGTCATCATGCCCAGCGAGACCCGCAGCGCCGCGATCCACACCAGGCAGGCACCCAGGATGTGCAGGCCCACCAGCACGACCGGCAGGTCGGTCAGGTACTGCGCATAGCCGATGGTCCCCTGCGCGAGGACCACGCCGAGCAATATCACCGCCCGTCGTACGAGCGATGCCGGCGCGCCCGTCGACCTGATCGCGACGAGCAGCCCGACGGCCAGGCCGAGCAGCAGGAACACCAGGTCCGCGTGCACCTGGGTGACGGCGGCCAGGTCGAACGGGAGCCGGTCGGTCGCGTCCTTGTCGCCGGAGTGCGGACCGGTGCCGGTCACCACCGTGCCGGCGAACAGCGTGGCCGCTGCGACCGCGAGGAGGGCAACGCCGCCGAGCCGGAGCTCACGGCCGACGGCCGGCGCTGCCCGGCCGGGAAGGGTCGCGGAGATCTCGTAGGCCCGGGCCGCCACGGCGATGAGCGCCATCGACAGCAGGAAGTGCGCCATCACGGTCACCGGGTTCAGCTCCGTGATGACGGTGACCGCGCCCAGCAGCGCCTGCGCGAAGATGCCGGCGAGGAGCAGGCCCGCCGCGGTCAGCAGGTCGCGGCGGCCGGCACGCCAGGCGGTGATCAGGGCGGCGGCGACGGCTGCGGCCAGCACGAACGTCAGCATCCGGTTGCCGAACTCGATCACCCCGTGAGCACCCATCTCCCGGGTCGGCACCAGGCTGGTGTCGGTGCACCTGGGCACGTTGGGACAGCCGAGGCCGGAAGCGGTCAGACGCACCGCCCCGCCGGTGACCACGATGCCGGTGTTCGTGACGAGGGCACCGAGGAACACCCGCCGCACGGCAACGGGGGTCGGCCGCCACTGCCGCAGCCGGGCCTGGCGGTCGCGCATGCCGGAAGCCTATGGCGCGACGATCTCCTCCACGGTCAGGGCCGGGGCCTCCAGCGGGGGAGGGTGACCCGGCAACCGCAGCGACACCCCGGCCGAGACCAGCAGCAGGACCCCCGCGGCGAGGAAACCGGTCGTCAGGCTGGTCAGCTCGGTCAGCAGCGGCAGCAGCAGGCTGCCCGTGATGCCGCCGAGCATCAGCACGAACGACGAGGCGGACACGGTGGTCGCGCGGCGGGACGCGTCGACCCGGCTGTGCAGCACCTGCTTGCGAAGTGGCCAGCCGGCCCCGTTGCACAGGTAGAACGCGGCGTAGGCAGCGCCGGCCAGGGCCGCTGTGGGGGACAGGGCGATGGCAGCGAGCGCGAGGGCGCAGAACACCAGCAGCACCGAGGTGGCGCGGGCGACCGAGCCGCGCGCCGCCCGGCGGGCGCTGGTCGCCAGGGCAGACCCGATCGCGGACGCCCCGAACGAGATGGCCATGACGATGCCGAAGACCGCGCTGCCGTCCGTGGAGCCGCCGGCGACCTCGGCGAACCGCAACGGGCCGAGCAGCTCGAGGGTCGACAGGACCATCCCGGCGATGAAGGTGACGGCCAGCAGCAGCCGCAGTGCCTGGTCCCGGGCCGCCAGCCGGATCGTGCCGCGGACGATCGTCGGGACCTCGCGCACGCTGTTGCGCAGCAGCGCCGACGTGCCGATGGTGCCGGCCGGACCGAGCGGCGTCACGAACACCATGACCGCCGTGAGATAGACCACGCCGAAGCCGGCGGCGACGAGGATCGGCAGGGTGAGTGGGGTGGAGCCGCCGGCGGCCACCGACGGCAGCACGCCACCCAGCACCGCGCCGACGGACAGTGCGGCGCCGTCGGCGACCGCCGCCTTCGACAGCCCCGGCGTGACGTCGCGGCCGGGACTGATCTGGTGCACCGCATCGACGTACCAGGACTCCAACGGTCCGGAGTCCAGGGCCCGACCGGCGCCCACCAGCGCGAAGGCCGCCATGAACATGGGCAGGTTGGTGGCGGCGGCGAGGAGGAGCAGGCCGCTGATCTGCAGAAGTCCCGACAGGACGAGGACGGGACGGCGCCCGATCGCGTCGGCCAGGCCACCGGTCGGCAGCTCGAGCACCAGCGCGACCAGCGAGTGCGCGACGAAGACCACGCCGATCTCGGTGAGGCTGAGCCCCCGGGACTGCGCCAGCAGCACGGTCACCGGGACGGACAGTCCGATGGGCAACCAGCGAAGCGCGGTCAGTCCGACATAGCGGCGGCCGGCGGAGGTCACGGTGAGGCTCATAGCGGGTAGTCCGTCAGTGGTAGGACATCGATGTGCACCGCGACCAGCTCGGTGTCCGGTGGGGGCTGTGCCGGGTCGGCCGAGTTGTCGCGCCAGCGCTCGAGCACGGCGTTGAGCTCCTCGGCCATCGACCTGGCCGCGTCCGGGCGCAGCCGCAGCGCGTAGTCGCTCAACGAGGCGGCTCCCTGCCACTCGTCGCCGAGACCCGCACGCTGCTCGACGTAGGCCGCGAGCGTCCGGCGCCGCTGGTCGACCTGCATGAGCAGCAGCTCGTCGACGACCTCGCGGGCGGCGGGGTCGTCGAGGAAGTCCGACGTCTCCCAGTGCGTGCTGCGGTGCAGGGCCCGCCACCAGCGCTCCCGGCCGCTGCCCTCGTCGGGCACGTCCTCCACGAAGCCGTAGGCCGCGAGCCGGCGGAGGTGGTAGCTGGTCGCTCCGCTGCTCTCGCCGAGCCGCTGACCGAGCAGCGTCGCGGTCGAGGGGCCCTCCAGGCGAAGCAGGCCGAGGATCCGGCCCCGCAGCGGGTGTGCGAGCGCGTGCAGCGCGCGCGGGTCGCGGACGTCGATGGAGCTCTGCGCGGGCGGGCCGGCATGAGGGGCGGGCATGTCGGAGACGCTACAACCGCAAAGGATCCTCTGCAAGGCTTTCTTTGCAGAGGATCCTTTGCGCTACTCCCAGCGGAAGGTCGCGGCGGCGGCGGCGCCGGCGACGCCCGCCCAGGCCACCAGCAGCGCGAGAGCCCCCCACGGCAGGCCGGCCCCGTCGCGCAGCACGTCGCGGAGCCCCTCGGAGAGCGCGGCGGCCGGCAGCAGCTCGAGCACCGCGCGGGCGCCGGAGGGGAAGCGGTCCAGCGGCACGGCGATGCCTCCGGCGACCAGAAGCAGCAGGTAGACCAGGTTCGCGGCGGCCAGGGTCGCTTCCGCGCGGAGGGTGCCGGCCATCAGCAGCCCCAGCGCGCTGAACGCGGCGGTCCCCGCCAGCAGCAGTGCCAGCACGGCCGGCGCCGACCCGCGCGGTGACCAGCCCAGCGTCAGCGCGAGACCGCAGATGAGCGCGACCTGCAGCGCCTCGACCGCCAGCACCGCGAGCGTCTTCGCGGCCAGCAGCCCCCACCGGGGCAGCGGAGAGGCGCCCAGCCGTTTCAGCGCGCCGTAGCGCCGCTCGAACCCGGTGCCGATCGCCAGGCTCGTGAACGCGGTGGAGATCACGGCGAGCGCGAGCACGCCGGGGGTGAGGAAGTCCGCTCGCTCGCCGCGGGTCCCGAGGTCCATCACCTCGACGCTGGCGAAGACGCCCAGCACGAGCAGCGGGATGACGATGGTGAGCAGCAGCTGCTCGCCGTTGCGCAGCAGCATCCGCAGCTCGAGGCGGGCCTGGGCGAGGACCATGGCGGGCAGGGACGCCGCGCCCGGGCGGGGCTGGAAGGTCAGCGTCATGCCCTCGGGTCCCGTCCGGTCAGCTCCAGGAAGACGTCCTCGAGCGTGCGCCGGTCGACGGCGAGCCCCTCGGGCATCACGCCGTGGGTCGCGCACCACGCGGTCACGGTGGCCAGCAACCGCGGGTCGACGCCGCCGGCCACGACGTACCGGCCGGTGCTCACCTCGTCCACCTGCGACCCCGGGGGCAGCTCGGTCCGCAGGCTCGGCAGGTCGAGCCCGGGTGGTGCGGCGAAACGCAGCGTGTCGGTGGCCCCCTGGGCCATCAGGTCTCGGGGGCTGCCGGCCGCGATGACCCGCCCGTGGTCGACCACGACCACGTGGTCGGCCAGCCGCTCGGCCTCCTCCATGAAGTGGGTTGTCAGGACCACGGTGACCCCGTCCCGGCGCAGGTCGCCGATCAGGTCCCAGGTGGCGTGCCGCGCCTGCGGGTCCAGCCCTGCGGTGGGCTCGTCCAGGAAGACCAGCTCCGGCCGGCCGACGACCGCCATGGCCAGCGAGAGACGTTGCTGCTGGCCGCCGGACAGGCGCCGGTAGGCCGTGCCGCCGGACGCACCGAGGCCGAGCCGGTCCGTCAGCAGGCCGACGTCGAGGGGATGGGCGTGCAGCGCCGCCATGTGGCGCAGCATCTCGGCGGCCTTGACGCCGGGATAGACCCCGCCGGACTGCAGCATCACGCCGACCCGGGGGCGCAGGCACGCCGCGTCGGCCACCGGGTCGAGCCCGAGCACCCGCACCGAGCCGCCGTCCGGCCGCCGGTAGCCCTCGCAGGTCTCGATCGTCGTCGTCTTGCCCGCCCCGTTGGGGCCGAGAACCGCGGTGACGCTGCCCCGGCGGACCCCCAGGCTCAGACCGTCGACCGCCGTGGTGCCCCCGTAGCGCTTGACGAGGTCGACGACCTCGACCACGAGGTCGAGGTCGCCCGGGGGCTGGGACATGCCGCGATTCTATGAACCGGGCAAAGGACGGCGGGTGACATCCGGTGTGGCGCGCGGACTGTGACCCAGGCCACGCGGTGCGGGTTTGCGGTACCACCGGAATAAGGCCACACTGGTGTTGTGAAAAACGCGCGTACGGCGAGACCGGTGGCGGCGGCGGCGTCCGCCGAGCCCGCCGTGGCCGGCCACGAGGCCCGCACCCGCGACCGCGTGGCCCGCACGATCCTCGAGAACGGCCCGTCGACGGCCACCGTCCTGGCGCGGGGTCTCGGGCTCACCTCGGCCGCGGTGCGCCGACACCTCGACGCGCTGGCGGCCGACGGCCTGATCGAGGAGCGCGAGCCGCGCCTGACCGCGGCCCGCGGTCGGGGGCGCCCGGCCAGGCTGTTC
>JBOGDY010000162.1:0-5643 GCA_050742955.1 Actinomycetes bacterium
CCGACGGCACCGTCGAGATCAAGGCCATCGCCCGGGAGGCCGGCCACCGCACCAAGATCGCGGTGAAGTCCAACCGGCACGGGGTCAACGCGAAGGGCGCCTGCATCGGCCCGATGGGTGCCCGGGCCCGAGCGGTCATGGCCGAGCTGCACGGCGAGAAGATCGACATCGTCGACTGGTCCGAGGACCCCGCGACGTTCCTGGCCCAGGCGCTGCAGCCGGCGCACGTCTCGCACGTCGAGATCGTCGACGCCGATGCGCGCGCCGCGCGGATCATCGTGCCCGACTACCAGCTGTCGCTGGCGATCGGCCGTGAGGGCCAGAACGCCCGGCTGGCCGCGCGGCTCACCGGATGGCGCATCGACATCCGCCCCGATGTCGAGCCGGGTCCGGCCGGCGAAGCGCCGATCGAGCCGTCGCAGCCTTCCGGCGCCCCCACGGCGCCGGCCTAGCCGTGGCCGTCCCGGTCCGGACCTGCGTCGGGTGCCGGGCGCGGGTGCCGGCCGACCAGCTCGTCCGTGTCGTCGCACGCGACGGTATCGCCGTCCCCGACCTGGGACGCCGGCTGCCCGGCCGCGGAGCCCACCTGCATCCGCGGCTCGCATGCCTGGAGCTGGCCGGGCGGCGCCGCGCCCTTCCCCGGTCCCTGCGCGTCGACTGGTCGCTGGACCTGGCGCCCCTGCGGGCATCGATCGCCGAGCTCGACCAGCCGGGGGGCGGGTCCGACGGAGGATGACGGCCGGTGGGCCCTCAGCTGCACCAGGAGAGCGCTTCAGCCGTGTCGAACACCCGGCCCTGCCGCATCGCGTTGCCGACGAGCGCACTATGCGGGCCTTCGAGACACCGCTGCGCGATCTCCATCACGCGCTCCCTGTGACAGCCATCCGGGTCCGCACTGACCGCCACGGCGGCGACCGTCTGTGGCGTCCCGCTGATCGCGGCAGGTGCGGGCCCTGCGGCCAGGCTCAGGACGGCGGTCGCGACCAGCAGCACACATGAGGTAGGACGGATCATGACGAGCCTCCTTCGGCGGGTACTGCTGCGAGGCTCGCCGGTGCCCCCAACGTCCGGCCAACGCCTGCCCCCCGGGACGCCGCGCACCGCACATCTCGCTCGCCCGGATGCCCTCCGACCCGGTGCTATGTTCCGAGACGAGTGGGAGACGCCAATGGACTTCCGCATCCTGGGCCCCCTCGAGGTCGGTGTGGGCGACCGGGCGGTCCACCTCCGCGGTGCGCGGCAGCGAGCGCTGCTCGGCGTCCTGCTCGTCAGCGCCAACCGAGTCCTGTCGGCCGACCGCCTGATCGAGGACGTGTGGGGGGACAGACCGCCTGCCTCTGGTCCGGCCGCGCTCCAGATGCGAATCTCCCAGCTCCGGCGGGCCCTCAGCGGCCTCGCCCGGCCTCCGCGGGATCACGCGAACCTCCTCGCGACCGAGCCGGCCGGCTACGTCCTCCGCGTCGGCCCGGAGGACGTCGACGCGAACCGGTTCGAACGGCTCCTGGCAGAAGGCCGGGCACTGGCCGCGGACGGCGACGCGGCGGCCGCGTCCGCTTGCCTGCACTCCGCGATGTCCCTCTGGCGGGGCCCGGCGCTCGCCGACTTCACGTTCGAGCCCTTCGCCCAGTCCGAGATCGCCCGGCTGGAGGAGCTGCGGCTCGCGGCCGTCGAGGAATGCGTCGAGGCAGACCTGGCACTGGGGCGTCACGACATGCTGGTCGCGGAGCTGGAGAGCTCGGTCGCCGCCCACCCGCTCCGGGAGCGGCTGCGAGGCCAGCTCATGCTCGCCCTCTACCGGTCGGGGCGGCAGGCCGATGCTCTCACGGCCTACCGCGACATCCGGCGGTACCTGGCCGACGAGCTGGGCATGGAGCCCGGCCCGGCGCTGCGCCGGCTGCACGACCAGGTCCTGCGGCAGGCGGAAGGCCTCGAGCTCCCCGGCCCGGGTGGTGCGACGCGTCCCGCGGCGAGCCGCGGTGCGCCGCGTCCCGCAGCGCCCGGACCCGCCCCGGCAGCGGCGACCCGCAAGCCGATAACGGTCGCGTGCACCGTCCTGCGGGTGGAGGCCGAACGGACCCCGGCACTCGACCCCGAGCGGCGCAGCCGCGCCCTGGCCCGGTGCCTGGCCGTCTCGGGCCACACGTTCGAGCAGCAGGGCGCCCAGGTCCACCGCCTGCCCGGTGCGGTGCTCGCGGTCTTCGGGGTACCGATCGTCCACGAGGACGACGGGCTTCGGGCCGTGCGCGCCACCGTCACGGTCCACGAGCGGGTGGGGGCTCTCGCCGCCGAGCTCGAACGCGAGCACGCAGTGCGCGTGCTGGCACGGTCCGGGGTCGCGACGGGAGACGTGCTGGCCGGCGACCACGCCGTCGAGGAGATGCTGGCGACCCTGGAGCCGGCCGACACCGCGCTCGCGCTGTCCGCCCTGGCCGAAACCGACGAGGTGCTGATCGCCGACAGCACCGAGCCCTTGGTCCGCCACGCCGCGGTGCTGACCCGACGCGCCATGTCGCCCTCGTCGTCGGCATGGCGCGTCGCGTCGGTGACCTCTGACCACGGGAGGCGTGCGATGCGCCGCGACGCCCCGCTGGTGGGCCGGCTGACCGAGCTGACCGCGCTGGCGACGCTGCTCGACCGGGCCATCACGGAAGGGAAAGTGGGGACCTGCACCGTCGTCGGCCCGGCGGGGGTCGGCAAGTCGCGTCTGGTGCAGGAGTTCACCGAGTCCGTGGGTCGGGACGCGACCGTGGTGAGGGGGGCCTGCACGCCGTACGGCGAGATCGCGACCTTCTGGCCGCTGCGCCAGGTGGTCGAGCAGCTGGCGGCAGGCAGGCCACTCGTCGACGTGATGGGCGATGCCGAGCACGCCGGGCTGGTAGCGGAGCTCGTCGCGGCTGCGGTGGGCATGGGCACGGCGCAGGGTGGCGGCGACGTGTTCTGGGCGGTCGGCCGGTTCCTCGAGGCAGCCAGCCGGGCACGTCCGCTCGTCGTTGTCCTCGAGGACGTGCACTGGGCGTCACCGACGATGCTCGCGCTGGTCGAGTTCCTCGCTGCCTGGCCGCGGCCGGTGCCGGTCCTGCTGCTGTGCCTGGCCCGGCCGGAGCTGCCTCGGGAGCATCCGGGCTGGCGTGACCTGCCCCGGTCGGTCAGCATCGAGCTGCCGTCCCTGGACCCGGACGAGAGCGACACACTGCTCCGGCACCTTGCTGGTCCGTTGACACTCACGGCCGAAGCCCGGGGCAGGATCAACAGGGCCGCCGAGGGCAACCCGCTGTTCCTCGAGCAGCTGCTCGCCATGCTGACCGAACACCCGGGTCTGGACGTCGAGACCGACCTGCCTCCGACCATCGCGGCCCTGCTCGCCGCGCGCCTGGACCGGTTGGGGCCCGGTGAGCGGGCGGTGCTCGAGCGGGCCGCGGTGGCGGGAAGGGCGTTCCACCGGGACGCTGTCAGTGCCTTGCTGCCGCCCGCGGCACGACCGACGCTCGAACGCCATCTGGTGGCGCTGATCACCCGTGACCTGCTCGAGGTGCAGGCGGGGCGCGACGCCGGGCCCACCCACAGGTTCCGGCACGGCCTGATCCACGCCGCGGCGTACCGCAGCGCGACGACCGGCACCCACGCCGACCTGCACGAGTCGCTCGCGACCTGGCTCGACGGCAGCGGTGCCGCTGCGGACGAGGTCGTCGGACACCACCTGGAGCGAGCCTTCAGTGCTCGCACGGCGCTGGGCATCCACGACGACCACACCCGGCTGCTCGCGGGCCGGGCCGCACGAAGGCTGCGCCTCGCCGGCGAGCACGCCCATGGCCGGGGTGACATGCCGGCGGCCGCGGCGCTGCTCGACCGTGCTCGCCAGCTGCCCACCGGCGACGACGCCACCGCTCTCGAGATGCTGCCGGGACTGGGGTACGCCCTGTTCGAGGTGGGGGAGCTGCGACGGGCCGAGGAGATCCTGGCCGACGCGGTGGAACGGGCAGCTGCCGCGGGCAACCTCCAGGTTCGGTGGCAGGCCGCGGTGACGTTGATGCACCTGCGGCTCTACCTGCAGCCGAACGCGGTCGGCGTGGACCGCCTCGCCGGCGAGGCTGCCGAGGCCGTCGAGGTCCTCGAGACCCTTTGCGACGACGCGGGAGCCGCCCGGGCGCTGATGCTCCTCTCCGACCTGGAGTGGCTCCGCGGGAGCGCGGCGGCAACCGAGCGGATGGTGGAGCGGGGGCTGCTCCTCGCGCGTCGGGCAGGCCGCCGTCGCGAGGAGGCGTGGTGTCGCGGCCAGCTCGGTTTCGCCTTGATCGACGGGCCGGTGCGGGTCACCGAGGGGCTGGGACGGTACCGGCGCATGCTGGACGACACCCGGGCGGACCCTGTGGCCCGGGCGAACATCCTGCCGTTCCTCGCCGTGCACGAGTCGATGCACGGTGATTTCGACGTTGCGCGCTCGCATGCTGCGGAAGGGCGGTCCTCTACGCACGAGCTCGGGTTGCGCTGGCAGGACGGCATCCACTCCCTGCTCAGCAGTTACGTCGAGCTCCATGCCGGTGATCCCCGTGCCGCCGAGGAGCACGTCCGGGCCGCGTCCTCGTCGTTCGCCGAGATCGGCGACCGATGGTTCTTCTGCCTGGCCGCGGTCGACCTGCCACGCTCGCTGTACGAGCAGGCCGACTACGAGCGTGCCCGCGCGGCTGTGGAAGGCATCGCGGGCCAGCAGATCCCCGACCTCGAGTGGCAAATCAAGCGCTGCGGCGTACCGGCGCTGCTGCTCGCCCGGGAAGGGCGCTTCGCGGAGGCGGTGGCCCTCGCGCGTGAAGGGATCGCGGTGGCCGCGACCACGGACTTCCTCGTCTGGCAGGCCGACGCCCGGATGGACCTCGGCGAGGTGCTCGAGCTGGCCGGCCGGCCCCGTGCCGCGGCGGACGCGCTGCGCGGGGCGCTGCGGCTCTACGCCCGGAAGGAGCACCTCGTCGGCGCGGCGCGGGCGCGGGCCCGGCTGGACTCCCTGGCACCCCGCCGGCGTGGGGTCGCCGGCGCGGGGGCGGGACCGGGCCGTCGATGACGCACGGAGCGGCCCGGCGCGGCGACGCGTTAGACTGGCCGGGACCGCAGCACCACCCGCGCGCGGAGCGCGCGTCTTCTGGTGCCCTCGGTCGGGCTCGGTTCGAGCCCACATGTCCAGGTAAGGCCGTCGAGTCCGGAAGCGGGTCGAACAGCTGATGAGCGCCCGATGAGCACGCAGCGATGAGTGCCCCGATGAAGTAACGAGGGTTCGAGCCGGTCAGAGACCCCGGCCCGGACCGAGACAGGAGAGAAGTGGCGAAGGTCCGGGTCTACGAGCTCGCGAAGGAGCTCGGTGTCGAGAGCAAGGTCGTCATGACCAAGCTCCAGGAACTTGGTGAGTTCGTCCGGTCGGCATCCTCGACCGTCGAGCCACCCGTCGTACGAAAGTTGAGGGAAGCCCTCCCGCCCGCCGCGCCCGGCGCCGGCGACGGCGCACCCGCCGCCAAGAAGACCGCGAAGAAGGCGGCGAAGAAGGCCACCCCGGCCCCGGCCCCTGCCCCGGCGCCGGTCGAGGAGCCCGCAGCCCCCGCCCCCGCGGTCGAGGCACCCGCCCCGATTGCGCCGCCGGCCCCGGCCCCCGCCGAGACG
>JBOGDY010000163.1:0-5611 GCA_050742955.1 Actinomycetes bacterium
CGTGCAGCGCGGCGAGCGTCTCGGCGATCGGCGTGACCGGGTCCGGCGAGTGCAGCTGGTAGAGGTCGATGTGGTCGGTGCGCAGGCGGCGCAGCGAGGCCTCGACGGCACGGCGCACGTAGGCGCGGCCGCCTTTCGCGCCGGCGACCGGTCCGTAGAGGTCCTGCGGCCGGTAGCCGAACTTCGTCGCGAGCACGACCTCGTCGCGGTGCCCGTGCAGGAGCTGGCCGAGGACCTTCTCGGACCCGCCGTCCTCGCCGTAGACGTCGGCGGTGTCGAACAGGGTGATGCCGGCGTCGAGGGCGGCGCCGACGACGGCCCGGCTGGCGTCGGCATCGATGCGGCCGCCGAGGTTGTTGCAGCCGAGGCCGACGGTGGACACGAGCAGGCCCGAGCGGCCCAGGGGTCGGTGATCCATCCCTCGAACATACGGCGCGGGTCGCTCCGCGGAGCGGCAGGTCGGTACAGGCCGGCTAGAGGAGTCCGGCCGCGTCGAGGGCGAGATAGCCGAGGTCAGCGTCGGTGGTGTCCCCACCGCGCAGCAGCCGCCGGAACCCGGCCAGGGGCACGACGACCGGCTCGCAGTACTCGTCGCCACCCCAGGACGTGGGCTCGCCGACGAGGCGGCAGTCGCGGGCGACGGCCACGTGCCGGCGCCACGTCGAGGCCCCGAACGCCCAGCAGGAGCCGACGACCTCGGCGTGCTCGGCAGCCCACCCGGTCTCCTCGCGCAGCTCGCGCAGCGCCGCGCCGGCGAGCGACTCTCCCGGGTCGACGATGCCTCCGGGCAGGTCGTGCACGACCTTTCCGGGCCCGGGCCGGAACTGTCGGGCCAGCACCACGTCGCCGCGGGCGGTGACCGCCAGGACGGCCACGGTCGTGAACCCGACGACGTGGATGTCCCAGTCGGACACGGAGCCGTCGGGCATCCGGTAGGTGCGGGTGGCGACGGGCAGCCAGCCCCCGGTGCGTGGCCGCTCGCCGAGAAGGTGCCACGGCTGGGCGGTGCGTGACCCGCCGGAGGTCACACGGGGTCGCCGGGGCCGTCGGCGGGGTCGGGCCCTGGCGGCTCGTGCGCCCCGCCCGCCAGGGAGGTCGGGCCAGGGGTCTCCCGCTCGTCCGGACGGGTGCCCTCGGGCGTGGCGGTGCCGCTGTCGCCCTCGGGCTCCTGCCCGAGCAGGCGGGACAGAGCGGCGCCGGTCAGCCGGCGGAACTTGCGCCGCGGGCGCCCCCGCTCGAGGACGGCGACCTCGAGCTGGGAGGGGGTCAGCGTGCGCTGCTCGCCGCCCGCCGGGTCCCGGCCGAGGAGCTCCACGGCCAGGGTCAGAGCCTCCTGGAACGGCATCCCGTCGCGGTAGCGCTCCTGCAGCGCCTCGGCGATCTGTTCGGCCTGACCGCCCATGGCCACGAACCCGTGCTCGTCGGCCACCGAGCCGTCGTAGGTGAGCCGGTAGATCTGGTCCTCGTCGGCGGTCTCCCCCACCTCGGCGACGACGATCTCGACCTCGTAGGGCTTGGACTCCTGGGTGAAGATCGTGCCGAGGGTCTGCGCGTAGGCGTTGGCCAGTCCGCGGCCGGTGACGTCGCGCCGGTCGTAGGAGTAGCCCCGCAGGTCGGCCAGCCGCACGCCGGCGATGCGGAGGTTCTCGAACTCGTTGTACTTGCCGACGGCGGCGAAGGCGATGCGGTCGTAGATCTCGCTGATCTTGTGCAGGGCCCGGGACAGGTTCTCCGCGACGAACAGGATGCCGCCGTCGTAGGCGAGGACGACCACGCTGCGGCCTCGGGCGATGCCCTTCCGGGCGTAGTCGGCCCGGTCCTTCATCAGCTGCTCGGGCGAGACATATCCGAACGGCATCGTCACGGTGCGGTCTCCTCGGCTTGTCTCGTCGTACGGCGGGTCACGTGCTCGTCATCGCCCGGCTCAGCGCGTCGGGGCCTGGGGGCCGCCGGGGTGCTCCATCCGGCCGGACATCATCGTGTCGACGACGGCTCCGACCTCGTCGTCGGACAGCCGCCGGAAGCCGTCGGCGGTGACGCCGGCGACGACAGGGAAGATCCGGCGCGTCATGTCGGGCCCGCCGGTGGCGGAGTCGTCGTCGGCGGCGTCGTAAAGGGCTTGCACGGCGCACAGGACCGCGTCGTCGCTGCCCAGGTCCTCGCGCCACAGCTTCTTCAGGGCGCCGCGGGCGAACAGCGACCCCGACCCGACGGAATGGAACTTGTGCTCCTCGTAGCGGCCGCCGGTGACGTCGTAGGAGAAGATGCGGCCCTCTTCGGTCTCCTGGTCGAAGCCGGCGAATAGCGGCACGACCGCGAGGCCTTGCATCGCCATGCCGAGGTTGCCGCGGATCATCTGCGCGAGCCGGTTGGCCTTGCCCTCGAGGGACAGAGTCATGCCCTCGATCTTCTCGTAGTGCTCGAGCTCGACCTGGAAGAGCCGGACCATCTCGATGGCGAGGCCCGCCGTGCCGGCGATGCCGACGCAGGAGAAGTCATCGGCGTGGAAGACCTTCTCGATGTCACGCTGGGCGATGAAGTTGCCCATGGTGGCCCGCCGGTCGCCGGCCATCACCACGCCTCCCGGGTGGGTCAGCGCGACGATCGTCGTGCCGTGTGGCGCCTCGGTGGTCAGCGCGGTCGCAGGCGGCGTACGTCGGCCGGGGAGGAGATCCGGTGCGTGGTCGCCGAGGAAGTCGGTGAACGAAGAGCTGCCGGTGGAGAGAAAGGCAGCTGGTAGACGCCCGGTGCCACCTGAGTCGTTCGCCACACGTCTCCTTCGAGGTAGGCCGCTGCCGCGCGCAGCAACGCCACGTTGTCCTTGAACTGTCCGAGGCCGCCGTTGCAGTTGAAGCACACTACTGCCCGGACCGCGCCCGTCTTGTGATCGTGGTCGACGTGCGCCGTCTTCTCGGTGAGCTCGGTCCAGCAGACCGGGCAGTGCCAGCCCTGGGCTCGCAGCATCGCCACCACGTCGCTGGCCCCGATGCCGTACCGCCGCTTCAGGTGATAGTGCCGGGTAGTCCCGTGGTTCCGCTCGAGACTTTCCTTAGACTTCCGGTTCTGACACGGCCGGCAATAACCTCCGATGCCGTCGCGAGCAGACGCGTTGCGAACGAAGGCCTCGACCGGAAGCATCGTCTCGCAGCCGGGGCAGAACTTGCTGCCCTCCGGAACGACCCGGCGAGGCGCATAGGGGCGGCTGGCCCGACCTGGCTTCGCGGTGGTGTTGCGATAGCTGCGCCCGTTCCGCCGGCCAAAACACGGCTTGCAGTAGAGAGCCAGCCCGTCCGGTGACTTCTTGCGACGCCAGAACTCGGACGCAGGCCTCACCTCGCCGCAGTCTCTACAACGCTTGTTTTCGGGGGTTCGTGGATCGATTTCCAAGATCACTCCCCCCCCTTTTGTATGAAGCCGCGAACAAACTCCTCGGAATTCTCTTCCAGGGCTTCGTCGATCTCGTCGAGGATCGCGTCGATGTCCTCGTCGAGCTTCTCCTTGCGATCGACGACGTCGGTGCCTTCCGCAGCCTCGACCTCATCGGCGTCCTGGGTCGCCTTGGACGCTCGCTTCTGGCCGCCGCCGCTGTCCTTGCTCGCCATCTGCTCCAGCCCTCCTGGTGGGCCGGGTCGGGTCGGCCCCTCTGCTGGCTCCGACCTTAGTGGCCACCCCCCACATTTCGCCGCGCGTCTGCGCGGGTCGCAGAGCCGGAAAGGGGCCGCGACGCCTCGGACCACGGAGGCGGCGGCCGGAAAGACGGCTCAGGAGCCGGTGATGGCCCGGACCAGGTCCTCGGCGTTCTTGCAGCGGTCGAGCAGGTCCCCGACGTGCTCCTTGGTGCCCCGCAGCGGCTCCAGCGTGGGGACCCGCTGCAGCGACTCGCGGCCGGGCAGGTCGAAGATCACCGAGTCCCAGGATGCCGCGGCGACCTCCTCGGCGTACTGCTCGAGGCAGCGGCCCCGGAAGTAGGCGCGGGTGTCCTCAGGCGGCGCGGAGACCGCGTTGCGCACCTCGGCGTCGGTGACGATGCGGTCGAACCGGCCCGATGCGGACATCCGGTTGAACAGGCCCTTGTCGGGTCGGACGTCGGAGTACTGCAGGTCGACGGCCTGCAGGCGTGGCGAGTCCCAGCCGAGGCCGTCCCGCGACCGGTAGCCCTCCAGGATCGCCAGCTTGGCCACCCAGTCGAGCTCGCGGGTCAGGGACATGGGGTCGGTCTCGAGCCGGCTGAGCACTGACTCCCAGCGGTCCAGGACGTCCAGCGTGACCGGATCCGCGTCGGAGCCCTGCCGGTCCTCGACGAACTTGCGCGCCTGCTCGGCGTACTCCATCTGAAGCTGGACGGCGGTGAGCTTGCGACCCGACCGCAGGGTGATCTGCTCCTTCAGCCAGGGGTCGTGCGACACCGCGTGCAGGGTGCCCACCGGCCGGTCGACGACCAGGTCCACGGACAGGAACCCGTCCTCGATCATCGCGAGCACCAGCGCTGTGCTGCCGAGCTTGAGGTAGGTCGAGACCTCGGCCAGGTTCGCGTCGCCGATGATGACGTGCAGCCGCCGGTACTTCTCCGCGACCGCGTGCGGCTCGTCGCGGGTGTTGATGATCGGGCGCTTCAGCGTCGTCTCGAGCCCGACCTCGACCTCGAAGAAGTCGGCGCGCTGGGAGATCTGGAACCCCTCGCCGCGGCCGTCCTGCCCGATGCCCAGCCTGCCGGACCCGCAGACGACCTGGCGGGAGACGAAGAACGGCGTCAGGTGACGGACGATGTCCGCGAACGGGGTCTCGCGCTTCATCAGGTAGTTCTCGTGCGTGCCGTAGGACGCGCCCTTGTTGTCGGTGTTGTTCTTGTAGAGGTTGATCGGCGCCGCGTTGGGGATCTGCGCGGCCCGGCGGGACGCCTCGGCCATGATGCGTTCCCCCGCCTTGTCCCAGATCACCGCGTCGCGCGGGTTGGTGCACTCGGGGGTGGAGTACTCGGGGTGGGCGTGGTCGACGTAGAAGCGGGCGCCGTTGGTGAGGATCACGTTGGCCAGGCCGACGTCCTCGTCGGTGAGCTGCGTCGGGTCGGCCACGTCTCGAGCCAGGTCGAACCCGCGCGCGTCCCGCAGGGGGCTCTCCTCCTCGAAGTCCCAACGGGCCCGGCGGTTGCGGGCCTGCGACGGCTGGGCGTAGGCGTTGACCACCTGGGAGGAGATCAGCATCGCGTTCGCGCCCGGGTTACCGGGCACCGAGATGCCGTACTCGGTCTCGGTGCCCATCACGCGCCAGACGCTCATGGGTTTCAGCCTACGCGGCGGTGCCAGACTCGGGTCCGTGACGGCGCAGGAGCTGGTGTCGATCGTGGACGAGCTCGGACGGGTCGTGGGGTCGGCGCCGCGGTGGGTGATGCGCCGCGACAACCTGCCCCACATCGTGGTCGCGGTGCTGGTGCGTGACCCGGCCGGGCGTGTCTACGTGCACCGCCGGACCGACACAAAGGACGTGTTCCCGGGCATGCACGATGCGTTCGTCGCAGGATGCGTGCTCTTCGGCGAGTCGCCGGAGCCGGCCGCGGCTCGGGAGCTGGCGGAGGAGCTCGGGGTGCGGGAGGTGCCGCTGGTTCCCCTGTTCA
>JBOGDY010000164.1:0-5609 GCA_050742955.1 Actinomycetes bacterium
GCGCGCCGTCGTACGCGGGCTGGAGGAGCGCTCGCTGCTGGAGCCGCGGCCGGGCCGCACCGCCGACGAGGCCGCTGCCGAGGGCGGGGCGGTGCTGCCCGACTGCGCGCGCGACCTCCGGCAGGGGGCCGCCATCTTCGACGACGTCTGGTACGGCGGCCGGGCCGCGACCGCCGCGAGCCACGAGACGCTGCGGCGGCTGGACGACCGGGTGCGGGCCAGCCGGCCGGTGCTCACCGGCGGGCCGCGTTGAGCACGACCACCGCTGCCCCGCCCGACGGCGCCGGCAGCACCGACCCCACCGCCCGGGACGTCTGGCGGGCGGCCCGGGCGCCGCTCGCCGTGATCGGGCTGGTGCTGCTCGCCGGGCTGGTCCTCGCAGTGGTCGCCGGTGGGGCACCGCAGGACCCGCTGGACCCCCGCTCGGTGAGCCCGGAGGGGAGCCGGGCCGTCGCCGAGCTGCTGCGCGACCAGGGCGTGGACGTGCGGCGGACGACCAGGATCCGCGAGGTGCAGGACACCGCCGGACCGGGAACGACGGTGCTGGTCGCACAGCCCGACCTGGTCGTCGGGTCCCAGGCCGGCGCGGTGCGCGGCACCGGCGCGGACCTGGTGCTGGTCGACGCCCACAACCCCGAGCGGTTCGTGGACGGCGTGCGGGCCGTCGACGACGACCCCCCCGAGGTCAGGGAGCCGGTCTGCCGGCTTCGGGCCGCAGCAGCGGCCGGCCGGGCCGACACCGCCGGCGTCGCATACGAGGCCGATGTCGGCGGCGAGGCCGATGCGGAGCTGTGCTACGCCGAGGACGGTCGCGCGTCCGTCGTGCAGGTGCGCGAGGCCGCCAGGACGGTGACCGTGCTCGGCAGCTCGGAGCTGCTCACCAACGCCAGGCTCGACGAGGAGGGCAACGCCGCGCTCGCCCTCAACCTGCTCGGTGCCCGCGACCGGCTGGTCTGGTACCTGCCGTCTGTCGCCGACCTGCCCTCAGGTGAGGCGCGCTCCCCCTACGAGCTGATCCCCGACGGCATCTGGTGGGCGCTCGTGCAGGTGATGGTGGCGGTCCTGCTGCTCGCCCTGTGGCGGGCCCGCCGGCTCGGGCCGGTGGTGCGCGAACCGCTTCCCGTCGTCGTGCGAGCGGCCGAGGCGGTCGAGGGGCGCGCCCGGCTCTACCGGCGCGGCCGGGCCCGTGGCCGTGCCGCCGAGGCGCTGCGCGGCGGGGTCCGCCGCCGCCTGGTCCCGATGCTCGGCCTGCCGCGTGGGTCCGGCCCCGGCCAGGTGGTCGACGCCGTGGCGGCGCGCTCGGCCCGCACCCCACCCGACGTGGGTGCCCTGCTGTACGGTGCGGCGCCCCCTGACGACGCCGCGCTGGTGCGGCTCGCCGACGACCTGGACGCCCTGGAGAGGGAGGTACGCCGATCGTGACCGACACCGGAGAGATCCGCGACGGGATGCCGTCCACCGGCGACGCTGTGGCAGGCCGGAGACCTGACGACGCGGCGCGGCACGCGCTGCAGTCGTTGCGGTCCGAGGTCGCCAAGGCGGTCGTGGGACAGGACGCGGCGGTGACGGGTCTCGTGATCGCCCTGCTGTGCAGGGGCCACGTTCTGCTCGAGGGCGTGCCCGGTGTCGCCAAGACGCTGCTGGTGCGGACGCTCGCAGCGGCGCTGTCGCTCGGCACCAAGCGGGTCCAGTTCACGCCGGACCTGATGCCGGGCGACGTCACCGGCTCCCTCGTCTACGACGCGCGCTCCGGGCAGTTCTCCTTCCGCGAGGGCCCGGTCTTCACCAACCTGCTGCTCGCCGACGAGATCAACCGGACCCCACCCAAGACCCAGGCGGCACTGCTCGAGTCGATGGAGGAGCGCCAGGTCTCGGTCGAGGGCGAGCCGCGCCGGCTGCCCGACCCTTTCATCGTGGTCGCCACCCAGAACCCGGTGGAGTACGAGGGCACCTACCCGCTGCCCGAGGCCCAGCTCGACCGGTTCCTGCTCAAGCTCACGATGCCGCTGCCGTCCCGCGACGACGAGATCGGCGTCGTCACCCGGCACGCCGAGGGCTTCGACCCGCGCGACCTGGCCGGCGCGGGAGTGCGTCCGGTGGCCGGGGCCGCGGAGCTGGAGGCCGGCCGCACCGCCGTACGGGCCGTGTCGCTCGCCCCCGAGGTCGTCGGCTATGTCGTCGACCTGGCCCGAGCCACCCGCCAGTCGGCGTCGCTGCAGCTGGGGGTGTCCCCCCGTGGCGCGACCGCGCTGATGTCGGCGGCCCGGGCCTGGGCGTGGCTGTCCGGGCGCGACTACGTGACCCCCGACGACGTGAAGGCCCTCGCCCGGCCGGCGCTGCGCCACCGGGTCGAGCTGAGGCCGGAGGCCGAGCTCGAGGGGGTCACGACCGACGCCGTGATCGAGGGCGTGCTCGGCTCCGTGCAGGTCCCCCGCTGACCGCCGGCGGGGAGGTCATCCGGTGACGCTGACCGGCCGGGCGGGGCTGATCGCCCTCGCCGGGGTCCTCGTGGTCGGCCTGGTGCTGCCCTCGGGATGGGGGGTGCTGCTCGTCACCGGCCTGGTGCTGGTCCTGGTCGTGCTCGACGTGGCGCTGGCCGGGCCGGTGCGCCCCCTGCGCCTCGCCCGGGACGGCGACACGTCCGTGCGCCTCGGCCAGCCGGCCGAGGTCACCCTCTCCGTGGTCAACGGGTCGGGCCGACGGGTGCGCGGCCGGATCCGCGACGCCTGGCCGCCGAGCGCGGGAGCGGCGGTGACCCGCCACCGGGTGGACCTGCCCCCAGGGGAGCGGCGCCGGGTGGTCACGACGATGCGGCCGACCCGGCGGGGTGACCGGCTCGCGCAGCGGGTCACGGTGCGCTCGCTGGGACCGTTCGGGACCGCCGGACGGCAGGGGTCCCACAACGTCCCGTGGCGGGTCCGGGTGCTGCCGCCGTTCACGTCCCGCAAGCACCTGCCGGCCAAGCTGGCCCGGCTGCGCGAGCTGGACGGCCGGGCGGCGGTGATGGTGCGCGGGCAGGGCACCGAGTTCGACTCCCTGCGTGAGTACGTCGTCGGGGACGACGTGCGCTCCATCGACTGGCGCGCGTCGGCCCGCAACGCGGACGTCATGGTGCGCACCTGGCGTCCCGAGCGGGACCGACGGATCATCCTGGTCCTCGACACCGGGCGGACCTCGGCCGGGCGGGTCGGTGACGCACCTCGCCTCGACGCGGCGATGGACGCTGCCCTGCTGCTCGCAGCCCTCGCCTCCCGGGCCGGCGACCGGGTCGACCTGATCGCCTACGACCGCCGCGTCCGGGCACGGGTCGAGAACGCGTCGGTCACCGAGCTGCTGCCGCGCCTGGTCGAGGCGATGGCTCCGCTGGAACCGGCGCTGATCGAGCCCGACTACGCCGGGATGGTGACCACCCTCCTCGCCCGGTCGTCGCGGCGCTCGCTCGTCGTGCTGCTGACCGGCCTGGACCCGGCCCCGGTGGAGGAGGGGCTGCTTCCGGTGCTGGCCCAGCTGGTGAAGCGGCACCAGGTCGTGGTGGCTTCGGTCGGGGACCCACGGATCGAGGAGATGGCCGCCTCGCGGGGCGACGCGGAGAGCGTCTACGACGCGGCGGCCGCCGAACGCGCGCGGTCCGAACGGGACCGGCTCGCAGAGCTCCTGACCCGTCGCGGGGTCGAGGTCGTCGACGCCTCCGCCGACGACCTGGCACCGGCGCTCGCGGACCGCTACCTCGCACTCAAGGCCGCCGGACGCCTGTGACCGGACGGGTCAGGCGGCGCTCGGGGCGACGTCGACCCGGCCGGCACCACCGACGTCGCCGACCTCGCCGGCCAGTGCCGAGCGGCGACCGAGCACGAACACGTAGGCCAGGAACCCCAGCCACAGCGACGCGCCGATGCCGATCCGTGCCCATGTCGGCAGCCCGGACGGGGTCACGAAAGCCTCGACGACGCCGGACACCGCGAGGGTGGCGGCCAACCCGATCGCGAGGGCTCCGGCGGCGAGCCCCTCCTGGGCGAGCGCCTCGGACCGGGTTCGCGGCCCCGGGTCGATCCAGGCCCAGCCCAGCCGCAGCCCCGCCCCTGCGGCCACGAAGACGCAGGTCAGCTCCAGGAGGCCGTGGGGCAGGATCAGCCCGAAGAAGAGGTCGAGCCTCCCGTTGGCGGCCATCAGCCCGCCGGCGATCCCCACGTTGAAAGCGTTCTGCCACAGGATGAACACGACGGGGACGATCAGCACGCCGAGCGCCAGTGCGAGCGCGGACACCCAGGCGTTGTTGACGGCCACCGCCGTGGCGAAGGAGCCGGCGGGCGCGGAGGAGTAGTAGTCCTCGAAGTCCTCCTCGACAAGCTGACGGATCTGCTCCGGCGACGCGATCGTCGCCTGGACGTCGGGGTTGGCCGCCACCCACGCACCCACGACGAACGCAACCACTGTGAAGACGACGCCTACCGACGCCCACCAGCGGGCGGACCGGTAGAGGGCGGCCGGGAACACGACGGTGAAGAAGCGGGCGACGTCACTCCAGGCGGGTGTGTGCGAGCCCGTCACCGCGGCCCTCGCCCTCGCCACCAACGTCGAGAGCCGCCCGACCAGCGGCGGGTCCGGCGACGCGGAGCGCACCACCGAGAGATGGGTGGCCACCCGCTGGTAGAGCCCGACGAGCTCGTCGACCTCCTCGCCGGTCAGCCGGCCACGGCGTCCCACCAGAGCTTCCAGCCGCTGCCACTCGCCGCCATGGGCGGCGACATATGCGTCCACGTCCACGGCGGGCAGACTAACCTCCCTCTCACGCCAAGACCCGCTCCGGCGGCAGCCCTCGGGAAGGAGCCCGGCGTGACCGACCTGGTCACCGGCGAGGCAGTCGTCCTCGAGCTGCGGCTGGCCAAGCTGCCCAGCCGGGCGCTGTCGCTGAGCATCGACCTCGCCGTCCAGTTCGGGCTCTTCATGGTCGGTGGGCTCGTGGTCGGCGGGGTCGCGGCCGGCTCCGACGCGACGCTGGGCGGGGCCATCGGGCTGGTCTTCACGGTGCTGGTCATCGTGGGCTACCCGGTGGCGTTCGAGACCCTCAGCCGCGGGCGCACCCTCGGCAAGCTCGCCCTCGGCCTGCGTGTCGTGCGCGAGGACGGCGGCCCGGTCCGGTTCCGGCACGCGTTCGTGCGCGGACTGCTCGGCGTCGTGGACTTCTGGATCAGCTTCGGCTCCGTCGCCCTCATCACCTCGCTGGCCTCCGCCCGGGGGAAGCGGCTCGGGGACTTCCTGGCCGGCACGGTGGTCATCCGCGAGCGGGTACCCGCGCAGGGTGCTGCCATGGTGCCGATGCCCCCGCAGCTGGCCGGCTGGGCGCGCGGTCTCGACCTGTCCCGGCTGCCCGACGACCTCGCGCTCGCCGCCCGGCAGTACCTCGCCCGGACCCACGATCTCTCCCCGGAGGTGCGTGACTCGATGGGGCATCGCCTCGCCGCCGCCGTAGCCGGCGTGACGAGCCCCCCTCCCCCGCCCGGTGTTCCCGCGTGGGCCTACCTGGCCGCGGTGCTGGCCGAGCGCCGCAACCGCGAGATGGCCCGGATGCAGCCCGCGCGATCGGGGTGGGGATCCATGCCGTACGGCGC
>JBOGDY010000165.1:0-5578 GCA_050742955.1 Actinomycetes bacterium
GTGGTGCTGAACGTCACCGCCTACAACGCGACCACCAGCACCGCCGTCTACGTCTGTGGAGGCGACAGCGCCAACGCGGCCGCGTGCATGGCGAACCGGAGTCCGAACCTGAACCTGACCAAGGGGTTCTCGGCCACCACCCAGGTGATCGCCCCGCTCGGTGCGGATGGCACGGTCCGGGTGGTGAACCGCAGCGGGACCGTACGGATCCGCGTCGACATCGTCGGCAGGTTCGGCGCGGGCGAGGCCTCGGCGTACCGGACCAGTCCACGCGCCCGGGTTTCGACGCTGCACAGCATGACATCGGGAGGCACTTACATCCTGGCCATCCCGGGCCTGCCAACAGGAGCCGACTCGGTGGTGTTGCGAGTGTCCGGGAGCTCGGCGACCACCAACAGCCGGCTGTCGGTCTGTTCTGGGAACTCGTCGACCACGGCGTGTCGGGGCACCTCGGTCATGGGCTTCGTACCGGGTCGCTACTCCACCAACATCGTCGTGGTGCGACTCAGCCCCGACGGGAAGGTGAAGTTCTACAACTCCGCCGGCAGCAACAGGCTCACGGTCGACGTTCTCGCGTCCTACAGCCACTAGCCGACGCTCGGACACGGCAGAGGGTCCGCGCTGCCAGCGCGGACCCTCCTGTCGGTCGTCTCGGCCCCGGCACCGGGAAGCCCACGCGCCGACGCATGGTTGACACTGGGTCCCTGCCCCGTTTGGGACCGTGACCACCCTGAAAGGCCCTGGATGACCGACGGCCCGCTCATCGTCCAGTCCGACAAGACCCTGCTGCTCGAGGTCGACCACGACCGGGCCGACGACTGCCGGCGCGAGATCGCCCCCTTCGCCGAGCTGGAGCGGTCTCCCGAGCACGTGCACACCTACCGGCTCACCCCGCTCGGTCTCTGGAACGCCCGTGCCGCCGGCCACGACGCCGAGCAGGTGGTCGACACCCTGCTGCGACACAGCCGCTACGCCGTGCCGCACGCCCTGCTCGTCGACGTCGCCGAGACGATGGCCCGATACGGCAGGCTGCGCCTGGACAAGCACCCGGTGCACGGGCTGGTGCTCAGTACTACCGACCGGGCGGTGCTCGAGGAGGTCGTCCGGTCGAAGAAGGTCACCCCGCTCGTCGGGGACCGGGTCGACCCCGACACGATCGCCGTCCATCCGTCGGAGCGCGGCCACCTCAAGCAGGTGCTGCTCAAGCTCGGGTGGCCGGCCGAGGACCTCGCCGGCTACGTCGACGGCGAGGCCCATCCGATCGGTCTCGTGGAGGACGGCTGGTCGATGCGCCCCTACCAGGGCGAGGCCGTCGACGGCTTCTGGCACGGCGGGTCCGGCGTCGTCGTACTGCCGTGCGGGGCAGGCAAGACCATCGTCGGCGCCGCCGCGATGGCACGGGCCCAGGCCACCACGCTGATCCTGGTCACCAACACCGTCGCCGCCCGCCAGTGGCGGCACGAGCTGCTGAAGCGCACGTCGCTGACCGAGGACGAGATCGGCGAGTACTCCGGGGCGCGCAAGGAGATCCGGCCCGTCACCATCGCCACCTACCAGGTGATGACCACCCGCCGGAAGGGCGTCTACACCCATCTCGAGCTGCTCGACGCCCGCGACTGGGGCCTGGTCGTGTACGACGAGGTGCACCTGCTGCCGGCGCCGATCTTCCGGATGACCGCCGACCTGCAGACCCGTCGCCGCCTCGGGCTGACCGCGACGCTGGTCCGCGAGGACGGCCGTGAGGGCGATGTCTTCTCGCTCATCGGACCGAAGCGCTACGACGCGCCGTGGAAGGACATCGAGGCTCAGGGCTACATCGCGCCGGCCGACTGCATCGAGGTGCGGGTCACGCTGACCGACGCGGAGCGGCTGGCATACGCCACGGCCGAGCCGGAGGACCGTTACCGGTTCGCGTCCACGACACCGTCCAAGACCCGCGTGATCGAACGCCTCGTCGACCGGCACCGCGGCGAGCAGACACTCGTGATCGGGCAGTACCTCGACCAGCTCGACGAGCTCGGCGACCGCCTCGACGCACCGGTCATCAAGGGTGAGACGACGGTGAAGGAGCGGGAGCGGCTCTTCGACGCGTTCCGCGCCGGGGACGTCCCGCTGCTGGTCGTGTCGAAGGTTGCCAACTTCTCCATCGACCTGCCCGAGGCCTCCGTTGCCGTCCAGGTGTCGGGCACCTTCGGGTCCCGGCAGGAGGAGGCCCAGCGGCTGGGCCGGGTGCTGCGGCCCAAGGCCGACGGGCGGGCGGCGCGCTTCTACGCGGTGACTGCGCGGGACACCCTCGACCAGGAGTACGCCGCACACCGGCAGCGGTTCCTCGCCGAGCAGGGCTACGCGTACCGCATCGTCGACGCCGACGACCTCGACGACATCGGCGACCTGCCGTCCCGCGACGCCCCCTGAGCGCCACAGAACCCGCCGTCGGGCTGGTTCGTGCAGGATCGGCGGCCTCGGACGCCGTCGAAGCCGCCAATCCTGCACAAGCGATCTCCCGTCGTCAGGGGGCGGGGCGCCCACAGTGGTCCACACTGTGGTCACGTGAGGCACCTGGCGGAGGCATGGTTGCGCACGACCGCCCGGGTCGGCGCACGGGGCGACGTGGCGGGGGCGGGTGCGGCGCTGCTCGGGCGGTACGCCGGGAGCGAGCGCCGCTACCACGACATCGCACACCTCGACGAGGTGCTCCGGCACGTCGACGAGCTGGCGGCCGACGCGACCGATGCCGACGTCGTGCGGCTCGCCGCCTGGTTCCACGACGCCGTCTACGACCCGCGGGCCGCGGACAACGAGGAGCGCAGTGCGCGGCTGGCCGAGAAGGTGCTCGCAGAGCTGCGGGTTGACGACCGCACCATCGACGAGGTCGCGCGACTCGTCCGGCTGACGGCCGACCACCACCCCGACCCCGGTGACGCCGACGGAGCCGTCCTGTGCGACGCCGACCTGGCGGTCCTCGCCGGGTCCCCGGACCGCTATCAGGCCTACGCGCGGGCGGTGCGCGAGGAGTACGCCCAGGTCGGTGACGACGACTTCGCCGCCGGGCGCCTCGTCGTACTGCGATCTCTGCTCGACCGGCCCACGCTGTTCACCACCGCGGGGGCGCGGGCCGACTGGGAGGCCGCCGCGAGGGACAACGTGACCGCGGAGATCGCGCGGCTCGCAAACGACTCCTGACGGCCGGCCCCGGTCAGTGGGGTGCGGGGTGCCGGACGGCCCGCCGCGCCTCCGCGTGGTGGACCGCCTCGTAGGCGATGAGACCGATGACCAGTGCCGCGACGAGGGCGAGAGCCCCGAGTGCGGGTAACGCCGCACCGACCGGGAGCACGGCCAGCAGCGCCCCGCCGACCACCAGCCGCGCAACGTTCCACGACCCGAGGTTGCGCCGCCTCAGCGCGGACAGGGCGATGAGGTAGGCGGCGACCCCGCCGAACATCGCGGTCAGCGCGACCGCACCCAGCGGGTCGCCGAGGTCGTGATGCTCGGTGTCAGCCACGTAGGTCAGCACCTTCTTCAGCCCCAGGGCCAGGTAGATGACACCGGCCACCATCGGGAAGTGCAGGTAGGTGTAGGAGTCGCGGCCCAGCCGGGACCGGGGTTCACCGGTCAGGCCGGCCAGCACCCGCTCGGCGACCAGAGCCACAACGTCGAAGTAGGTCCACCAGAGGGCGACGGAGACCGCCAGGGCCAGCAACGCGGCGACCACGATCGCCCACGTCACGGGCTCCTGCGCGACCCCCACGCCGGTCGCCACGATCGACTCGCCAAGCGCGATGATGACGATGAGGCCGTGGCGCTCGGCGAAGTGGGCGGCGCTGGGCAGCCGCCAGCCAGACGTACCCGAGATCCAGATCCCGGAGTAGTCGACGAGCAGCGCCGCGGCCCACAACGCGGTCTGGTAGGGCGGTCCGAGCGCCCCACCCGCCACCAGCAGCGAGCACGCCGCCCCGACCGGCAGCAGGGTGATCATCAGCTGGCGGCGCAGGCCGGCGTCGTCGCCGGCAGCGACCAGGTAGACACCCAGGTGCGCCAGCCGGACCGCCGCGTAGCAGGCCGCCAGGACGAAGGGCGCGAACAGCCCGCCCTTCCCGTCCTCGAACGACTCCGGGATGACCAGCGCGACCAGGAACATGGCCCCCATCGCCACCACCAGCGCCGCGCGGAGGAGCCCCTCGTCGGCCCGCGCCTGGTTGCCGAGCCAGGCGTACGAGCACCAGGCGAACCACATCAGCGCCAGCAGGATCAGGCCACGGAAAGCGCCGCGGACCGTGTCGTCGTCGGCCATCAGCGCGGTGATCTGGGTGAGTGCGAAGACGAACACGAGGTCGAAGAACAGCTCGAGGGTGGTGACGCGGTGGGTCTCGTCCGTCGCCTCCACGTGGGCGCGCGCACCCATGCTCATCGCACCCTCCTCACCTTGTCGTCCGCGGCGCGATTGTGCTCCCGCCGCAGCCGGTGCGTCTGCGCCGTTCGCTCGCGGCGTACGGCGCGGGCCACCCGGCCCTGCATCGCGTCAGTGGCGCTGCGGCCGGCGCAGGCCGGACGCCCGCAGCCGCGTGATCAGCTCGCGGCCGGTCACCGGCTGGGCACCCAGCTCGATGGCGCGCTCACGCATCTCGGCCGGCAGGTCGTAGTGGTCGCCCTGGAAGCCGTGGCGCGGGACGCCGAGGGCGTCGGCGACGACATGGATCTCCTCGTAGGACGTGTCGCTCACGAGGTGACACCACAGCCGGCCTCGAAACGGCCAGATGGGTTCGTCCACGAGTACCGCCATGGGGACAATGGTGCCGTGACCGACTGCCTGCTTGCTGCCCGTGCCCGGATGGTGCACGACCTCGCGGCGCGCGGGCTGGACAGCCCCCGCACGGTGTCGATCGTCGACGAGGTCCTGATCCAGCGCCGGTGGTGGGTGGACCAGTGGCCCGACGGATCGGCGTACGTCGCCTGCCTGGTGGCGCAGGACGTGCAGGAGGCGCTGCTGGAGACGGTGGGGCGGTGGCCGCTGTGCAGCCGCGACCATGGCAAGGACGACGCGCAGCACGAGCTGCGGGTCACCCCCGACCTCGGCGAGGACCCGCACTGGGTCTGCGAGGAGGACGGTCTCGTCGTCGCTCCGGTCGGGGCCCTCTGACCGGCGCGGGACCGGCTCCGCGCTGCCTGTGTACAACTCCGCGGGCCGTCGGGGGCGACTCCCTAGCGTCGTGGGAGACAGCGCTTCACCCATCCCGTGGAGAGGTTCCTCCGACATGACCGCGTTCCGCGTCACCCCCGCCGAGCTCCTCGAGCTCTCCCGTCAGGTACAGGTCACCGCTGCCTCCATCGAGTCCGAGCTCGGCGGCCTGCGCGGCCGGGTCGCCCCCATCGGCAGCTCGTGGGGCGGTCAGGCCCACGAGCGGTTCGAGGTTCTGTACGACGAGTGGAACCGCAATGCCCAGGGCCTCCAGCAGGCGCTGGCCGGCATCAGCCAGCTGCTCTCCCAGGCCGGCCAGAGCTACGACGAGGCCGAGCGCCGGGTGGCGGGCAGCTTCGCCCGCTGAGGACCCGCGGACCCGGGCCCCATGACCCGGCCGGT
>JBOGDY010000166.1:0-5557 GCA_050742955.1 Actinomycetes bacterium
TCGAGGCGGTCGACAGGCTGGCCACCTCCGTCGCGGTGTGAGCGGGTGCACGAGCGATCGGAACCTGGTGGGGCTGTGGGCCTGGTGGGGCGGGCGGGACTCGAACCCGCGACCCAAGGATTATGAGTCCTCTGCTCTAACCGGCTGAGCTACCGCCCCGGCGCCCGACATACCCGGTCCCGCCAGCAGGCAACGGGGACAGGCGTGGTGGCTCGGGGAGCCTAGCCGAGTGGCCGGCCGCTCGTGGAGCGACCGTGGCAGCCCTCCATCGCCGGTGTGAAAGTCGATCTAGGCGGGCATCATCAGGGTCCCCGTCGATGGTCGCCTCGCCGAGGCACTGCCATACCCCGTGGACGGGTCCGCCGAGGAGGCCCCGGTGCCGTACACCGCCCCGTCCGGATGGCTGGAACCGCGGCCCACGGGAGAAGGTCAACGTCTGGGCAGCATCTTCCACAGGGAACGCGACTGCGACCGGGTCCGCGATGCGGAGCTGCTCACGGAGACCGACCGGCCGTACAGCGCGGTGCGGTGCCGAGTCTGCGCCGCCGCCTAGGTGGACATCCACGCTCGTGCGTTGCTCCCCCGACTGGACTCGAACCAGTAACCTGCCGGTTAACAGCCGGCTGCTCTGCCAATTGAGCTACGGAGGATCGCGCCGGTCCCCCAGGGCGACCGCGGGCATCAAGCCTAGCGCACCCCGGCCGTCCCCCCACGCCGTGAGGTGTCGCGCCGGGGCACCCGGGTATTGGGCCGGTGACACTCGAAGCAGCACCCGCACTCCACCAGGGGGCGTCATGCGCAGCAAGGCAATCTTCGCGGCCGGATTCGCCACCGGCTACGTGCTCGGCAGCCGTGCCGGTCGCCAGCGCTACGAGCAGATCCGTCAGGCCGCCCGGTCCTTCGCATCCAGCCCGGTCGTGCACAACGCCGCCACGCAGGTCCAGCACCAGGCGGGCGACGTGCTGTCGACGGCCAAGGACAAGGCGGCGGGCAAGATCAGTGATCGCCTGCACGACCGCCGGCCCGCCTGGCTCAGCCCGCACTCCGGGACCGAAACACCCACGGGTGCTGCCGGCAGCAACGGCCACGTCGGCACCTGAGCGCCAGCGAGCGCGCGGACTAGGTTGCGGATGGTTCGGCTGCGCCGCGCGGACTGCGCGGGGGACGGCATCACGCGCAGGCAGCGCGGCCGGGGCTTCTCCTACGTGTGGCCCGACGGCGGCCGAGTGGCCGAGCCTGACGTGCTGACCCGCATCGCCGACCTGGCCGTTCCTCCGGCGTGGCAGGACGTGTGGATCTGCCCATGGCCCAACGGCCATATCCAGGCCGTCGGAACGGACGCCGCCGGTCGCCGGCAGTACCGCTACCACGACGAGTGGCGCATCCAGCGCGACGCCGCGAAGCATGAGCGGGTCCTGCGTTTTGCCCGGCGGCTGCCAAAGGCCCGTGACGTGGTGCTCCAGCACCTCGAGCAACGTGGCCTGACCGAGCAGCGCGTCCTCGCCGCCGCTGTTCGCCTCCTCGACCTGGGCTTCTTCCGCGTCGGCGGGGAGAGCTACGCCGAGGACAACGGCAGCTACGGGCTGGCCACCATGCGCCGCGACCACGTCACCGTCACCGGCGACCTTGTCGTCTTCGACTACCCCGCCAAGGGCGGAAAGCAGCGCGTGCAGGCTGTCGTCGATCCCAGCGTCACCAAGGTCGTCCGGTCACTGCTCGAACACGACCGGGGTCGCAACGGGGCCGAGCTGCTCGCCTACAAGCAGAGGGGCGGGTGGTGCGACGTCACCAGCGACGCCATCAACGCCTACCTGCGCGAGCTCATCGGCGCCGACGTCAGCGCCAAGGACTTCCGCACCTGGCACGCCACCGTTCTCACGGCCGTGGGCCTGGCCGTCTCCACCGGCGCACCCTCCTCCGCGTCGGCCCGCAAGCGCGCGGTCAGCCGGGTGGTCAGCGAGGTCGCGGACTACCTGGGCAACACCTCAGCCGTCTGCCGCTCGTCGTACATCGACCCTCGAGTCATCGACCTGTACGACGACGGCGTGACCATCGCCCGGTCTCTCGAGCGGCTCGGCACCGACTTCGGCCAGCCGGCGACCCACGGCCAGGTCGAGGCGGCCGTCCTGCGCATGCTTCGCTCCCCGAAACGCGCGCAGCCCAAGGCCGCCTAGGCGACCGGGGCATCCCCCACCTCGCGCCGCAGGTCGGTGAGCAACCGGTCGGCGACCGCGCGGACCCGGGCCTCGTCCGGGTCGAGGCCGGCGTCGACCACCACCTGCCACCGCAGGTCGTCGGATCCGGGCGATCGCCGGGCCACCACCCGCACGCCGGAACGGTCGTGCAGCCGCACGTGGCGGCTCACGACGATGCTGGCCACCACGCGCTCGTGCACGGTCTCGGGCAGCAGGCCGGGCTCGAGCAGCTCGATCCGGTGGCTGCGCGGTGCGCGGGTCCCGTCGCCGAGCTCGTCGATGGTGAGCAGCGACGCGTCGTCGTCCCACTCGGCGTGCGAGGCCGACGCCCAGGGCACGCGCAGGCCTGGCCTCAGCAGGGCCCGGTCGGTGGCGACCACCCACGTCCCGTCGGACACCTCCGCCGCGGCAAGAACCCGTTCACCGGCCTCGACCCCCAGCGCAGCACGGGCCTCGACCGGCAGGCGAGGTCGGCGACGGAGACGCACCCCCCGAGCGTACGGCGTGGGCCGCCGGGTCAGCCGAGGTAGTCGCGCAGCTGGGCGGACAGGTGGGGGTGGCGCAGCTTGGCGAGGCTCTTGGCCTCGATCTGCCGGACCCGCTCGCGGGTCACGCCGAAGGCCTTGCCGACCTCTTCGAGCGTGCGCGGCCGGCCGTCGGCCAGGCCGTAGCGCATCCGCACCACCTGCCGCTCGCGCTCACCGAGATGGCCGAGCACCGCCTCGACGTGGCTCTGCAGCAGCCCGGCCGACACCAGGTCGGCCGGTGGAACCGACTCGGAGTCCTCGATCAGGTCGCCGAGCTCGGAACCGTCCTCCTCGCCCACCGGCGAGTGCAGCGACACCGGCTCCATGGCCAGCCGCCTGATCTCGGTGACCCGCTCCTCGGGCAGGTCCACCCGCTCGGCGATCTCGGCCGCGGTGGGCTCGCGGCCCAACGTCTGCACCAGGAGCCGTTGGGTGCGCAGGATGCGGTTGACGGTCTCGACCATGTGGACCGGGATGCGGATGGTGCGCGCCTGGTCGGCCACGGCCCGGGACACCGCCTGCCGGATCCACCAGCTCGCGTAGGTCGAGAACTTGTAGCCCTTGGTGTAGTCGAACTTCTCCACCGCCCGGATCAGCCCGAGGTTGCCCTCCTGGATCAGGTCGAGGAACGGCAGGCCGCGCCCGGCGTAGCGCTTCGCGATGGACACGACCAGCCGCAGGTTGGCCTCGATCAGCTGCAGCTTGGCGCGGTGGCCGTCGGCCTCGATCTGCCCGAGCTCATGGACCAGCTGCGGCGTGAGCCCCTCGGGGATCGTGAGCCGCTCGGCGGCGAACACACCAGCCTCGACGCGACGGGCGAGGTCGACCTCCTGCCCAGCGGTCAGCAGCGCGACCCGCCCGATCTCGCGCAGGTAGACGCGGACCAGGTCGGTGGACGCGGCAGGCCCCACATCGTCGAGCGAGGGCGGCTCCTCTTCGGCAGCCTCCCTCGCGAGGTCTTCCTGCGACGGTTCGTCGGACACGACCTCGACGCCGAGATCGGCGAGCCCACGGACGATGTCGTCGACGTTCTCGGTCCCGAGACCCGACCGGGTCGCTTCGACGGCCACGGCTTGCGCAGGCAACAGCCCTGCGCGGTCACCTTGGGCCCTGAGCCTGGCGACCACATCGACAACGATGTCCGGATGAACGAGGACCCCCACGGGGTCAAGTCTGCCCCTCTTGGTCATGCGTCCGCTCGGCTTTTGCCCAGCCGGTGAAAAGGTCACCGATAGCGGAGCCGAGACGTCACACGTGGTCACGAGAAAGGGAGTCCGGAAAGGCCCGGTTCAATACCGACCACGTGGATATCGGCCGGAAGAGCCGTTGCGAACGCCCGAAAACGTGCCGTTGTCAGATTGTGCCGATGGCTCGCTCGCGCAACGCACGCAGGTGCGCCTCCAGGGCGATCAGCTCGCCGAAGAGGCGGTTGTAGGCGGGCTCCACCTCCACCGGGTTCATCCGTTGCAGCCTCGACTTCACGTCGGTGACGCGCCGGGTCACCGCCGAGGCCTCGAGACGCGCGAGTACCTCGGTGGCGTAGCGGGTCTGCGCCTGGTCGTCACTGGGGATCGGTTCGACCGCGAGCTCGCGCACGAGCCGTCGTACGGCGTCGTCCGCGCCCTGCTCGGCAACGCGGGTCACCCACGCCGGCCCGCCCCCCTCCGCGGCGGCCGCGCCGCCCGCGGAGGCCACCGCATCTCTTACCGCGGCGTAGGCAGGGGCGGTGAACACCGACGCGTCGAGCGCATCGAACGTCGCGCCAGCCAGCTCGGGGGCCTGCAGCACCACCTTCAGCACACCGCGCTCGATCGCCGTTGCCGGGTCGCTGGCGCTGGGCGCCGCGGGCGCAGACCGGGACGAGCGGCGCGCGTCCGCGACCCCGCCCCGGGCCGCGGCGACCAGCTCGTCGGGGTTGGGCAACCCGATCCAGCCGGACAGCTGGCGGGCATAGTCGGTGCGCAGTGAGACGTCGCGGATGCGGCGGACGACCTCCATGCCGGCGCGGGTGGCGGCGCCGCGGCCCTCGGCCGTCTCGAGGTCATAGCCGCCGACCGAGGAACGGATCGCGAACTCGAACAGCGGCAACCGGCGGGCGACCAGGTCGCGCACCGCGGTGTCGCCCTTGGCTTGGCGCAGCTCGCACGGGTCCATGCCGCTGGGCTCGACCGCGACGAAGGTCTGCGTGACGAACCTCTGGTCGTGATCCTTGAAGGCGCGGTCCGCGGCCTTCTGGCCGGCCAGGTCGCCGTCGAAGGTGAAAACCACCTCGCCGCGGAACTCGTTCTGGTCCATCAGCAGCCGGCGCAGGACCTTGACGTGGTCCTCGCCGAACGCCGTGCCGCAGGTGGCGATCGCGGTCTCGACGCCGGCGAGGTGGCAGGCCATCACGTCCGTGTAGCCCTCGACGACGACGGCCTGCATCCGGCGGGCGATGTCGCGCTTCGCGAGGTCGACGCCATAGAGGACCGTCGACTTCCGGTAGATCGGTGTCTCGGGGGTGTTGAGGTACTTGGGGCCGTTGTCCTCCTCGAGCAGCCTGCGCGCCCCGAAGCCCACGACGTCGCCGGTGATGTCGCGGATCGGCCACACGAGCCGGCCACGGAACCGGTCGTAGACGCCGCGCTGCCCCTGGGAGACGAGGCCGCCGGCCAGCAGCTCCTGGTCGGTGAACTTGCGTCCGCGCAGGTGGTTGGTCAGCGCGTCCCAGCCCTGCGGGGCGAAGCCGACCCCGAAGTGCGCGGCAGCGGCCTCGTCGAAGCCGCGCTCGGTGAGGAACTGGCGGCCGACCTCGGCGTCGGGGCCGGCGAGCCGCTCGCGGTAGAACTCGGCGGC
>JBOGDY010000167.1:0-5540 GCA_050742955.1 Actinomycetes bacterium
GCCGAACGGGCGAGCACCTCCACGGCGGCGAGCAACGAGACCGTCCTCAAGCGCACCGACCTGATCGGGCGGGCCGGCCTCGAGCGGCAGTACGACGCGGACCTGCGCGGCGTCCCGGGGGTCAAGACCCTCGCCGTCGACCACCAGGGCGGCGTGGCGGGAACCCTGTCCGAGACGCAGCCGACGCCCGGCAACCACCTGGTGACCACCATCGACGCCGACCTGCAGGCGGAGGCCGAGAAGCAGCTGCGGGCCGCGATCAAGCGGGCCCGGACCCAGGGCGACATCAACAAGGGCTACGCGACCAAGCTCAAGGCCGACTCCGGCGCCATCGTCGTCATGGACGTGAAGACCGGGGGCATCGTCGCGATGGCCAGCTATCCGAGCTACGACCCGAACATCTGGGTCGGCGGGATCACGCCCAAGGACTACAAGTCGATCACCAGCAAGAAGAGGAACTACCCGAACCAGTCGCGCGCGACCCAGGGCGAGTTCGCGCCGGCATCGACGTTCAAGGCGGTGACGCTGCCGGCGGCGGTCAAGGCCGGCTACTCGGTGCACAACGCCTACAACTGCCCGTCGTCCTACTCGATCGGCGGCACACCGAAGCGCAACTACGAGTCGCAGGGCTACGGCGTCATCTCCATGCTGCGGGCCATCCAGGTCTCCTGCGACACGGTCTTCTACAAGTTCGCCTACGAGACGTGGCTGCGTCAGGGCGGGCTGCGGCCGAAGAAGGGGACGAAGGACCCGTTCACCGAGATGGCCAAGGGCTTCGGACTGGGCCGGCCGACCGGCATCGACCTGCCCAGCGAGTCCGACGGGCGGATCGCCGACCGCGCCTGGAAGCAGGCCTACTGGAAGGCGACCAAGGACTTCTACTGCGACAAGGCCAAGACCGGCTACCCCGAGGTGAAGCGCAAGGACCCGGCCCGGGCGGCCTACCTGTTGCAGCTGTCCAAGGAGAACTGCGTCGACGGCTGGGCCTACCGCGGCGGCGACGCGGCCAACTTCGCCATCGGCCAGGGCGACACCACGACCACGCCGCTGCAGATGGCGCGGGTCTACGCCGCGGTCGCCAACGGCGGCACGCTGGTGACCCCGCACATCGGCCGGGCGGTCATGACCCCCGAGGGCGACCTGGTCCGGAAGATCGCACCGAAGCCGGCCGGCAAGGTCCCGGCCAGCGCCGCGACGCTCAAGTGGCTGCGGATGGCGTTGCGTTCGGTCACCGAGGTCGGCACGGGCGCCGGGCCGTTCTCCCGCGCCGGGTTCCCCCTGGGCGCGCTGCCGGTCGCCTCCAAGACCGGCACCGGTGAGGTCTACGGGAAGCAGACCACGTCCTGGTTCAACTCCTACGCCCCCGCGGGCAAGCCGCAGTACGCCGTGGTGATGACCGTCTCCCAGGGCGGCACCGGCTCCGGGACGTCCGGCCCCTCGGTCGCCGAGCTCTACAAGAAGGTGTTCGGGATCAAGGGCCAGCGCGTCGACCTGGCTGCGGGCTCGCCCCCGGGCGGGCACCCGACGACCGGCCTGCCCGAGGTCCGGGCCGACGGCACCATCGTGCAGCCGGAGAGCTCCCGGCCGGCCCGTGCCGTGCTCCTGCCGGCCGCACGACGTGAGGACCAGCCGTGACCGCGGGCTACGGCACCTACGGCGTCCCGCGCCGGCCCCGCGCCGGTGCGTGGCTGTTCGGCCGGGACGCCCCGCTCCGACGCCTGGACTGGGCGCTGCTGCTGGCGATCCTCGGGCTGGCACTGGTCGGTGCCGTCCTGGTGTGGTCGGCCACCCGTCAGGCGGCCATCGACTCCGGTGCCGACCCGCAGGGCTTCCTCAAGAAGCACCTGCTGAACCTGGCGATCGGGCTGGTGCTCGCCGCGGCGGCCTCGCTGTTCGACTACCGGATCCTGCGCGCCTACGCCCCGGTGCTCTACGTGCTGTCCATCGTCGGCCTGGTCGCGGTGCTCTCACCGCTCGGCTCGACCATCAACGGCTCCCACTCGTGGATCGTCCTGCCCGCCGGGTTCTCGATCCAGCCGTCGGAGTTCGGGAAGGTCGCGCTCGTGGTCGGCATGTCGATGCTGCTGGCCGAGAAACGGGACGCGGAGAACGAGCCGCGGGACGTGGACGTCCTGCTGACGCTCGCGTTCGCAGCTGTCCCGCTGGCCCTGGTGATGATGCAGCCCGACCTGGGGACGGCGCTGGTCGTCGCCGCCCTCGTGCTGGGCGTCGTCGCGGTGTCCGGCGCGCGGATCCGCTGGGTCGTGGGACTGGTGGTGGGCGCCGTGCTGGTGGCCACCGTCGCGATCCAGGTCGGACTGCTCCAGGACTACCAGCTCGACCGGTTCCGGTCCTTCTACGACCCGACGGCCGACCCCAAGGGCGCGGGCTACAACTCACGGCAGGCGCTGATCGCCGTCGGGTCCGGCGGCATGCACGGGCAGGGCCTGTTCGAGGGGGCGCAGACGCAGGGCAAGTTCGTGCCCGCCCAGCAGACCGACTTCATCTACACGGTGGCGGGGGAGGAGCTGGGCTTCGTCGGTGCCGCCGGCATCGTCGTGCTGCTGGGCGTCGTGCTCTGGCGGGCCTGCCGCATCGCGATGAAGGCGGAGGACTTCTTCGGCCGGTTGGTCGCCACCGGCATCGTGTGCTGGTTCGCCTTCCAGGCGTTCGAGAACATCGGGATGACGCTGGGCATCATGCCGGTCACCGGCGTCCCGTTACCGTTCGTCTCGTACGGCGGGTCCTCGATGTTCGCCAACATGCTGGCGGTCGGCCTGCTCCAGAACGTGCACATGCGCCGCTACGCCTGACGATCACCCCGGCGCGGGCATCTCGCACGCTCATTTGCGCAGGATCGGCGGCGATCCCATCGCCCGAACCCGCCGATCCGGCACAAACGACCACCGCGGCGCGGCCCGACGCCGTCGTACTCGTCACCGGGTCGCGGCGCGCCCGGCCCGCGGGTCGGGCAGTGCCCGTCGGCTTTTGGGCGGGCCCACCACGCGGGGTTACCCTGGCCGCGACCCGCCCCGAGCCAACGGAGGCCCTCCGGGATGCCCGTCGAGTCGCTGTTCCCGCGGCTGGAGCCGCTGCTGCCGCACGTCCAGAAGCCCGTGCAGTACGTCGGCGGCGAGCTGAACTCGACCGTCAAGGACTGGGACGGCTGCGACGTCCGCTGGGCGCTGATGTACCCCGACGCCTACGAGGTCGGGCTGCCCAACCAGGGCGTCATGATCCTTTACGAGGTGCTCAACGAGCAGGAGGGCACGCTCGCGGAACGCACCTACACCGTGTGGCCGGACATGGAAGCCCAGATGCGCGAGCACGGGCTGCCGCAGTTCACGGTCGACGCGCACCGGCCGGTCGGGGCCTTCGACCTGCTGGGAGTCTCCTTCGCGACCGAGCTGGGCTACACCAACCTGCTGCTGTCCCTCGACCTGGCCGGCATCCCGCTGCTTGCGGCCGACCGGACCGAGGACCACCCCCTGGTCATCGCGGGCGGTCACTCGGCCTTCAACCCGGAGCCGGTCGCCGACTTCGTCGACGCCGCGGTGCTCGGCGACGGTGAGCAGGCGGTGCTGCAGATCAGCGACGTGGTGCGCGCCTGGAAGGCCGAGGGCGGGCACGGACGGGAGGAGCTGCTGCTGCGGCTGGCCCGGACCGGCGGTGTCTACGTCCCCCGGTTCTACGACGTCGACTACCTGCCCGACGGCCGGATCGGGCGGGTCGCCCCCAACCGTCCGGGCGTCCCGTGGCGGGTCGCCAAGCACACCGTCATGGACCTCGACGAGTGGCCCTATCCCAAGCAGCCGCTGGTGCCGCTGGCCGAGTCGGTGCACGAGCGGATGTCCGTCGAGATCTTTCGCGGCTGCACCCGCGGCTGCCGCTTCTGCCAGGCCGGCATGATCACCCGGCCGGTGCGCGAGCGGTCGATCAGCGGCGTCGGGGACATGGTGGAGCGCGGCCTGCAGGCGACCGGGTTCGAGGAGGTCGGGCTGCTGTCCCTGTCCAGCGCCGACCACAGTGAGATCGCCCCGATGACCAAGGGCCTGGCCGACCGCTACGAGGGCACCCAGACCTCGCTGTCGCTGCCCTCCACCCGGGTCGACGCGTTCAACATCGACCTGGCGAACGAGCTCACCCGCAACGGACGCCGCTCCGGGCTCACCTTCGCGCCCGAGGGCGGCAGCGAGCGGATCCGCAAGGTGATCAACAAGATGGTCACCGAGGACGACCTGATCCGCACCGTGACCGCGGCCTACTCGGCGGGCTGGCGGCAGGTGAAGCTGTACTTCATGTGCGGCCTGCCGACCGAGACCGACGAGGACGTGCTGCAGATCGCCGACCTCGCGAAGAAGGTCATCGCCACCGGCCGTGAGGTCACCGGCAGCCGGGACATCCGGTGCACCGTCTCGATCGGCGGGTTCGTGCCCAAGCCGCACACCCCGTTCCAGTGGGTCGGCCAGCTGGGGCACGAGGAGACCGACGCGCGGCTTGCCAAGCTGCGCAACGCGATCCGCTCGGACCGGCAGTTCGCCCGCGCCATCGGCTTCCGCTACCACGACGGCAGGCCCGGCATCGTCGAGGGGCTGCTCTCCCGCGGTGACCGCCGGGTGGGCGCGGTCATCAAGGCCGTGTACGACGATGGCGGCCGGTTCGACGGATGGAGCGAGCACTTCTCCTTCGACCGGTGGATGGCCTGCGCCGACGAGGCACTCACCGGCCAGCCCGTCGACGTCGACTGGTACACGACCCGCGAGCGGGGCGACAAGGAGGTGCTCCCGTGGGACCACCTCGACTCGGGCCTGGACCGCGACTGGCTCTGGGAGGACTGGCAGGACGCCCTCACCGGGACCGAGGTCGACGACTGCCGGTGGACGCCCTGCTTCGACTGCGGCGTCTGCCCGCAGATGGGCACCGACATCCAGGTCGGGCCCACCGGGCAGAGGCTGCTGCCCCTCGCGGTCGTCGCTTCCGGCCACGACGGTGTCCTGGCCGGGTCGGCGACCGACTGACCGTGGACTGACCGTGGCCAGGAAGCCCGAAGGGCCGCCACCCCCGCCGGCGGTACAGCGCCTGCGGGTGCACTACGCCAAACGCGGCCGGCTGCGTTTCTCCAGCCACCGCGACTTCCAGCGCGCCTTCGAGCGTGCCCTGCGGAGGGCCGGCGTGCCGATGGCCTACTCCGCAGGCTTCTCCCCGCACCCCAAGGTGTCCTACGCGGGGGCCGCGCCGACCGGCACGGCCAGCGAGGCGGAGTACCTCGAGATCGCGGTCGCGCAGCGTTGCGACCCGCAGCGGCTGCGGGAGGCCCTGGACGCCGCGCTCCCGCCCGACCTCGACGTGCTCGAGGTCGTGGAGGTCGCCGCCGGCCGGGGCGGCCTGGCCGAGCGGCTGGAGGCGTCGGTCTGGGAGATCCGGCTGCCCGGCGTGACCCCGGACCGTGCCCGGGACGCAGCGGCGACGTTCCTGGCCGCCCCCGAGGTCGAGGTCGCGCGGATGACCAAGAACGGCCTGCGCACGTTCGACGCCCGCGC
>JBOGDY010000168.1:0-5527 GCA_050742955.1 Actinomycetes bacterium
GGATGAGCTCGACGTCGAAGCCGGCGCGGGTGCCGTCGGCGTCCATCGAGTTGAGCAGGATCTCGCCGGCCCCGTCGGCGGCGCAGCGGGCGGCCCAGGCCACCGCGTCGATGCCGGTGCCGGTGCGCCCGCCGTGGGTGGTGACCTCGAAGCCGGAGTCGGTGGTGGTGCCGGGCGGGCACCGGCGGGCGTCGACCGACAGCACGAGCACCTGCGCGCCGAAGCGGTCGGCGATCTCGGCGACGAGTTCGGGTCGGGCGACGGCCGCGGTGTTCACCCCGACCTTGTCGGCGCCGGCGCGCAGCAGCCGGTCGACGTCGGCCCGGGTGCGCACCCCTCCGCCGACGGTCAGCGGGATGAAGACCTGTTCGGCGGTGCGCCGCACCACGTCGTACGTGGTGTCCCGGTCACCGCTGGAGGCGGTGATGTCGAGGAACGTCAGCTCATCGGCGCCCTCGGCGTCGTAGACGCGGGCCATCTCGACCGGGTCGCCGGCGTCGCGCAGCTCCCGGAACCGCACCCCCTTGACGACCCTGCCGGCGTCGACGTCGAGGCAGGGGATGACGCGTACGGCGAGGCTCACCAGGACGCCGCAGGCTTGAACGCGACGGCCTCGACCTCGACCAGCATCAGCGGGTCGATGAGCCGCGAGACCTCCACCATCGAGGTGGCGGGCAGGATGCCGGCGAACGCCTCGCCGTGCGCGCGGCCGTAGTCCTCCCAGCGGGAGATGTCGGTGACGAACATGCGGGTGCGGACCACGTCGGCCAGGCCGGCGCCCAGCTGGTCGAGCGCCCACGCGACGTTGCGGATGGCCTGCACCGTCTGGGCGTGCGCGTCGCCCTCGTGCACGACCTCGCCGTCGACGATCGACGTGCAGCCGGTGACCCAGATGTGGTCGCCCGCGGCGACCGCCCGCGAGTAGCCGATGACGGCCTCCCACGGCGCCCCGCTCGACACCCGCCGCGTCATCGCACGACCTCCAGCGCCTGCTCGAGGGTGAACGCCCCGTTGTAGAGCGCCTTGCCGACGATCGCTCCCTCGACCCCGTCGCCGGTGAGTGCCGCGAGGGCCCGCAGGTCGTCGAGGCTCGAGACGCCGCCGGACGCGACGACCGGCCGGTCGGTGGCCCGGCACACGTCGCGAAGCAGGTCGAGGTTGGGGCCGCCCATGGTGCCGTCCCTGGTCACGTCGGTCACCACGTAGCGGGCGCAGCCGTCCCGGTCGAGCCGGGCCAATACCTCGTGCAGCTCGCCGCCCTCCTCGGTCCAGCCGCGGGCGGCCAGCCGGGTGCCGCGCACGTCGAGGCCGACCGCGACGAGCTCGCCGTGCTCGGCGATGGCGCGCGCGCACCACGCGGGGTTCTCCAGAGCGGCGGTGCCGAGGTTGACGCGGGCGCAGCCGGTGGCGAGGGCCGCGTCGAGGGACGCGTCGTCGCGGATGCCGCCGGAGAGCTCGACGTCGACGTCTACCCGGCCGACGACCTCGGCCAGCAGCCGGCGGTTCTCTCCCCGGCCGAACGCGGCGTCGAGGTCGACGAGGTGGATCCAGGCGGCGCCCGCCTGCTGCCAGGTGAGCGCTGCCGCCAGCGGGTCCCCGTACGTCGTTTCGGTGCCCGCCTCGCCGCGGACCAGTCGGACGGCCTGGCCGGCCGCGACGTCGACGGCGGGGAGGAGGACGAGCTTGTCGGTCACGGTCGGGTGCTCCGGTCGAGGACGAGGGTCACGAGGACCGGCAGGGACAGTACGCCGAGGAGGGCCGCTCCCGTGCGCAGCCAGGGGTCGCCGGTGAGCAGCCACACCAGCAGCTGGGAGAGCAGGAACAGCCCGAGGATGAAGGCGTTCTGGGTCTTTCGGCGGCGGGCCAGGAGACCCTGGTGGCCGCGCCACCGGGTGCGCACGGGGATCCGGGCGGTCAGCGCCTTCGTCCGGGCCCGGCGCCGGGCGGCTCGCGCGTCGAGGCGGGCCCGGTGAGCGCGCGCCAGCTCGGCGGCCCGCTCGCGCTCGGCCCGTCGCAGTGCCCGTTGCCGGCTCACAGGGACCGCACCCAGTTCTCCAGCAGCGTCGCGCCGGCGTCGCCGGACTTCTCCGGGTGGAACTGGGTCGCCGAGAGGGGGCCGTTCTCGACGGCGGCCAGGAACGGCTCGCCGTGCTCGGCCCAGGTCAGCAGCGGTGGGTGCAGCCGCTCGGGGGTCGGCAGGTCCCAGCTGCGGACGCCGTAGGAGTGCACGAAGTAGAACCGCTCGTTCTCGACGCCCTTGAACAGCGCGCTGCCCTCCGCGGGCTGCACGGTGTTCCAGCCCATGTGCGGCAGCACCGGGGCCTGCAGGCGCTCTACCTGCCCCGGCCACTCGCCGCACCCCTCGGTGCGCACGCCGTGCTCGAGCCCGACCCCGAAGAGCACCTGCATGCCGACGCAGATGCCCAGGACCGGCCGGCCGCCGGCGAGCCGCCGGTCGATGAGCGTCGGGCCGTGGACCGCGTGCAGGCCGGCCATGCAGGCGGCGAACGCGCCGACGCCGGGCACGACGAGGCCGTCGGCGGCGAGCCCGGCCGCGGCGTCGGCGCCGACCGTCACGTCGGCACCGGCCCGGGCGAGAGCGCGCTCCGCGGAACGCAGGTTGCCCGACCCGGAGTCGAGGACGAGGACGTGCGGCTTGCTCACACGGCAGAGGCTACGTGAGCGTCAGGGGGTGCCCGCGACCGGCGAGAAGGCGTACATCACCGAGCGTGGCCGGACCTCGACCGGGTAGGTCTGCCGGCATGGAGCACTACGCGATAGCGACCGTGGCAGGGCAGAGCGCCGACTTTCGGCGGGTGCTGTGGACCGGGGAGCACACCCAGCTGGTCATCATGACGATCCCGGTCGACGGGGAGATCGGCGAGGAGGTGCACGACGGGAACGACCAGATCCTGTCGTTCGTGAGCGGGCAGGGAGAGGCCCGGGTGGCCGACGAGACGCGTGCGGTGGTCGCGGGTGACGTGGTCGCGGTGCCGGCCGGCACGAAGCACAACTTCGTCAACACCGGCCCGAACCCGCTGGTCCTCTACACCGTCTACGGCCCGCCCGACCACGCCGACGGTGCCGTGCACCGCACCAAGGAGGAGGCTGACGCGGCCGAGAACGCCGGACACGACGAGCCGCCGTCGACCTGACCGCCACCGGTTGCCCTGTCGCGCCCCCCAAGGCCGGGCCGGGTCCCCACCCAGGGCCGGCTCGCCACCCAAGACCGACCCCAGCCCCCCTGTGCTCTGCCACGAAATACGGGGCAGAGCACAGGGGGCGGTCTGGAGGGAACCATGCGGCCAGTTCTGCTCTGCCACGAAATATGGGGCAGAGCACAGGGGGCGGGCGATGGCGGTGGGGGCAGGAGGCACTCGTCGGCACGGGGCCGGAGGCCCTCGTCGGCACGGGGCCGGAGGCCCTCGTCGGCACGGGGCCGGAGGCCCTCGTCGGCACGGGGCCGGAGGCCCTCGTCGGCACGGGGCCGGAGGCACTCGTCGGCGCCGGGCCACTACGGTGCCGCCGTGACCGACAACCGCGTCGTCGTCTGGTACAACCCGAGCTGCTCCAAGTGTCGGGGCGCCGACGAGCTGCTCGATGCACACGGTGTGCCAGCCGACAGGGTGCACTACCTCGACGACCCGCCGACCAGGGCGGAGATCGTGCGGGTCCTCGGACTGCTCGGCACGGACGACCCGCGGGAGATGATCCGGACCAAGGAACGGCTCTACCGCGAGCTGGGGCTGGCGGACGCCACCCGCGACGAGCTGGTGGACGCGATGGCCACGCACGCCGTGCTCATCGAGCGGCCGATCGTGATCCGGGAGGACCGAGCCGTCGTCGCACGGCCCCCCGAGCTGCTCCTGTCGCTGCTCGGCTGAGCGCTCAGAGGGTGCCCTTGGTCGACGGGACACCGGTGACCCGGCCGTCCAGCGCCACGGCGTCGCGCAGCGCCCGGGCGACGGCCTTGAACTGCGCCTCCACGACGTGGTGGGCGTTGCGCCCGGCCAGCACCCGCACGTGCAGGCAGATCTGCGCGCTGGCGGTCAGCGACTCCCAGATGTGTCTGGTCAGCGTGGTGTCGTAGGTGCCGACGAGCTCGACGATCTCCGGCTCCACGTGCACGACGTAGGGCCGGCCGGACAGGTCCACCGCCGCCTGCACCAGCGTCTCGTCGAGCGGGACCGTCGCGTCACCGAAACGCCGGATCCCGGCCTTGTCGCCGAGTGCCTCGCGCAGCGCCTGCCCCAGCGCGATCGAGGTGTCCTCGACGGTGTGGTGAGCATCGACGTCCAGGTCACCGCGAGTCCGTACGACGAGGTCGAACCCACCGTGCTTGCCCAGCTGGGACAGCATGTGGTCGAAGAACGGGACCCCGGTGTCGACCTCGACCCTGCCGGACCCGTCGAGGTCGAGCTCGAGGTGGACCTCGGACTCCTTGGTGCTGCGCGACACCGTCGCGGACCGGCTCATCGGTGCACCGCCCCCATCCCCTCGGTCAGGGCCTGCAGGAACGTGGTCGTCTCCGCCTCGGTCCCGGCCGTGACCCGCAGCCAACCGGGCAGCCCGACGTCGCGCACGAGCACGCCTCGGTCGAGCAGGCCCTGCCAGGTCGCCGTCGAGTCGCCGAACTCCCCGAACAGCACGAAGTTCGCGTCGGAGTCGACGACGTCAAGGCCCAGCGCGGTGATCTCCGAGACCAGCCTGTCCCGCTGCACCTTGATGTCCTCGACCGTCGCCAGCAGCTCGTCGGAGTGGGCGAGGGCCGCCCGCGCGGCCGCCTGGGAGAGCACCGACAGGTGATAGGGCAGCCGGACGAGCTGCAGCGCCGAAACCACCTCCGGGTCCGCCGCCAGGTAGCCGAGCCTGGCCGCCGCGAACGCGAACGCCTTCGACATGGTGCGGGTCACCACCAGCCGCTCGCGGCCGGGCAGCAGGGTGATGGCCGAGGGGCGGTGGGAGAACTCGGCGTACGCCTCGTCCACCACCACGATCCCGCGCGCCGCGTCGTAGACCGCCTCCACCACCTCGAGGTCCACCGCGGTCCCGGTCGGGTTGTTCGGCGAGCAGAGGAACACCACGTCCGGCGCGTGCTCGTTGACGACGAGCGCTGCGGCGTCGGCCTCGAGCCGGAAGCCGGGCAGCCGGGGCGTGGGCAGGTAGCCGGTGCTGGTGCCCAGCGCGATCAGCTGGTGCATCGAGTAGGTCGGCTCGAACCCGAGCGCGACGCGGCCCGGCCCGCCGAACGCCTGCAGCAGCTGCTGGATGACCTCGTTGCTGCCGTTGGCCGCCCACACCTGGTCGCCGGACAGCGCCACGCCGGTGGTGCGGGTCAGGTAGGTCGCCAGGTCGTCCCGCAGGCCAAACGCCTCGCGGTCCGGGTAACGGTTCATCTGCTGCGCTGCATGGGCGACCTGCCGGGCCAGGTCGTTGACCAGCGCCGCCGACGGCGGGTGCGGGTTCTCGTTGGTGTTCAGCCGGACGGGTACGTCGAGCTGGGGCGCGCCGTACGGCGTGCGCCCGT
>JBOGDY010000169.1:0-5499 GCA_050742955.1 Actinomycetes bacterium
GACCGGCACCAGGCCGATCCGTGCGCAAGCGGCGGCGAGCTCCTCGAAGCCGAACAGGTCGGCGGGCCCGACGACACCGGTGACGTCGGGGGCGCGCTTGTCAGAGCGCAACGCAGCCCAGACGAGCAGCTCGGCGGTCAGGTCGTAGGGACTCGGTCCCTCCAGCACGACCCTGGCGGACCGTCCTGGTCCCGGCCCGCCGGCCTCCGCCACGACGAGCGTCCGTACGCCGGCCCGCGCCTGCTCGTCCGGGCCGCCGGTCGAGCCGCGGACGGCTTTGCGCGCCACTGTGTGCCCGAGCTGCCGACCGCCCGGCGCAGCCGTGACCGCGCGCAGGGCCACGCCGGCGACCTGCGCAGCCCGCGACATCGGTCCGAGCCAGCCGAGCCAGACCTCCACGTCCAGCAGGCGCGGGTGACGCCGGGGCAGCCAGAGGTGCTCGGACCCGGCCAGCGAGATCGCCTGCCGGGTGCGCCCGCCGACCTGGAGGCGGGTGACCCGGGATGCCATCCGGTCGCGCACCAGGCGACCGCCGCGCCAGGCGTACGCGGGATCGAGCATCATGCCCGCCCCGGAGGCCGACGTCCCGCCGCTCGTCCCACCCCGGCCCTTGACGAAGTAGCCGACCCGCACCCGCGTCGCGTCCGGCGCCTCGCGGAGGACCAGCTCCGCGGCGAGGTTGCCGGGAACGAAGTCGTAACCGAACGCCGGGGCCAGGGTTGCGCCGCTGCTGCGTGCGGCACCGTCGAGCTCGTCGGACAGCCGGCGGACGAAGGACGGCTCACCCGTGGAGTCGAGGTACGTGATGCCGGCCGCCGCGGCAGCGCGGGCGGCAGGCATGCCCAGCCGGGCGAAGGGTCCGACCGTGGTGACCAGCACGTCGCCGGGTCCCACCAGGTCGCGTACAGCGCGCTCATCGGTGGCGTCGGCGACCGCGATCCGGGCACCGCCACCTACCTCTCCGGCGAGCGCGACGAGACGCGCTTCGTCGCGGCCGGCCAGCACCGGGTCTCCGCCCGCGCGGCCGAGGGCGTGAGCGGTGAGGCGGCCGGTATAGCCCGTGGCGCCGAACAGCACGATTGCCATCGGACCAGGCTAGAAGTGGCTCGCGGTGCTGCCGCGGCCGCCATAGGGTTCGGCCGCATGGCCCCGCACGACGTCGACGACGACGACGTACGTAGTGCGGCCTCGACCCTGCTGGGCAGGCCGGTGACCGCGGTGACATGGCAGGCCGAGCCGGTCGACCCGCAGCTGCGCTTCCACAGCGTCACTGCCGGCGTCGTCCGGGTGCGCGGCACCGCGGAGGGCGAGGACTTCTCCGTCATCGTGAAGCAGACCCGGCTCGGCGTCGACGACGACCCCAATGCCCTGTGGGTGTCCGGAGCCGACCCGGAGCACCGCAACTACTGGAAGCGCGAGTGGTTCGCCTACGCGAGCGGCCTGCTCGGCAGGCTCCCCGGCCGCCTGCGCGCTCCCCGCCTGCTCCTCGCGACGGAACCCGCGCCGGATGTGGCCTGGCTCTGGCTGGAGGACGTCCGTGGCAGGTCGGGGACCGAGTGGGCGGACGCCGACTACGCGGCGGCCGCACGCGACCTGGGTCTCACACAAGGCGCCTTCGCCACCGGCGCGAAGCTGCCCGACGAGCCCTGGCTGTCCCGCGACTGGCTCGAGTCGTGGCTGCACACCACCGAGCGTTGGTGGTCGCTGCTGACCGACGACGGAGCGTGGGAGGACGAGCGGGTCGCGAAGCTCGCGGCGCTGCGCCCCCGTGCGCGGGCAGTTCTGGCCGAGCACGCCGCCCTCCTGCAGGTGGCCAGGGAGGTGCCGAGGACGGTCGTGCACCTCGACCTCTGGCCGACGAACCTGTTCGCCGGGGACGACGGGCACACGATCGCCATCGACTGGTCCTCGGTGGGCATTGGGGGACTCGCCTCCGACCTGGACCAGCTCACCCTCGACCCGGTGTGGATGCAGGTGCGGCCGGACGACGACCTTGACGCGCTCGAGCGGGCCGTGGTGTCGGCGTACGCCGAGGGGCTCCGCACCGCCGGCATGGGCGTGGACGACGCGCAGGTGCGGCAGTGGTACGCCGTGGCCGCCGCCCTGCGCTACATCCCGATGCTCGCCGCCCAGGCTGAGGTCGCAGCCGACCCGGCACGCGTCGCGGGGCTGGAGCGCCGCTGGACAAGGCCGTTCGCGGCGATCGCGGCCGACCGGGCCAGGGTGGTCGGCCAGGCGGTCGCGCTGGCCGAGGAGTGCTTGTCGAAGGGCACAGGCTGAACCACCACGGCGACCGCAATATGTCCTATCGTCCCAGTAGCAGCGTGAACCGCTCGCGGGCGCCGGTTCCCCGGCGCGGGAAGGAAAGCCATGCGGATCAGCGAGGTGCTCCGGGGGAAGGGCAAAGAGGTCGTCACCGTCGCTCCCGACACCGAGGTGCGGCAGGTCGTCGCCGTCCTCGCCGAGCACCGGATCGGCGCCGTCGTGGTGTCCCGCGACGGGATCTCGGTCGACGGGATCGTCAGCGAACGAGACGTGGTGCGGGCAATGGCCGACCGTGGCGCCATCGCCATGTCGGAACCGGTCACCAGCATCTTCACGGCCGAGGTGCACACGGTCACCCCGGAGACGCAGATCGAGGAGGTCATGCGGCTGATGACCGACCAGCGCATCCGGCACGCGCCGGTCCTCATCGAAGGTGAGCTGCGCGGCATCATCAGCATCGGCGACGTCGTCAAGCACCGCATCGTCGAGCTCGAGAGCGAGCGGTCCGCGCTGAGCGACTACATCCATACCGCCCGCTGAGCCTGACCGCGGACGGCCAGGGGCGGCGCAGGGGGCGGTGACCGGCCGACTCAGTCGGGACGCGCGGCGGATCGTAGCCGCGCAGGGACTGCGGGCGGCCGGCTACGGCTTCACCGCTGTGCTCCTGGGAGCGCTGCTGGCCGCACGCGGCTACTCGACCATGCGGGCCGGGCTGGTGCTCGGCGCGCTGGTGGCCGGCACCGCAGGCGCATCGTTGCTCGTGGGCGGGGTAGCGGACCGGCTCGGGCGAAGGCGCTGCTACGTCGGGCTGTTCCTCGGTCTGGCCGTGGCGGGAGCCGTGGTCGCGGCCGGTGCCCCCTTCTGGGTGCTGCTGGTGGTGGCGCTGAGCGGGCTGCTCTCCACCGACGTGGTCGACAACGGGCCGGCGACAACGCTGGAGCAGGCGATGCTCGCCGGGGAGGACGCCGCGGCCGCCGGCACCTCGGGAGCGCGGGTGTACGGCCTGTACAACGCCGTCGCGTCGCTGGCGGGCGCTGCCGGTGCGCTCGCCGCGACCCTGCCGGGACTGATCGGCTGGTCGGATGCGTCGACGGTTCCGTTCCTGGCGCTGGTACCGGTCGGCCTGACCGGCGCCGTCCTGGGTACGCGGCTCACCCCGGCTGTCGAGGTAGATCTCGGCGACGGCGCTTCCGGTGCGACCGCCGCGTCGCGCGGCTGGGGCCGGCTCGGCTCCTCCAAGGCCCGGGTCCGCAGGCTGGCCGGTCTGTTCGCCGTCGACGCGGCCGGCGGCGGTCTGGTGACCGCTAGCTTCCTGGCCTACTACCTCACCCAGCGCTACGACGCCTCCGTGGCCGCGCTGGGCATGCTGTTCTTCGTCACCTCCCTGCTGCAGGCCGCGTCGGTGTGGGTGGCCCCGCGACTGGCCGACCGGGTCGGGCTGGTCGCCACGATGGTCGGCACCCACCTGCCGAGCAACGTGCTGCTGGCCGCGGTGGCGTTCGCACCGACGTTCCCGGTCGCGGTCGTGCTGCTGCTGGCCCGCACCAGCCTGTCGCAGATGGACGTCCCCACCCGGCAGGCGCTTGTGATGCGGCTGGTCGAGCCGGACCAGCGGACCGCCGCTGCGGCAGTCACCAACGCGGCCCGGTACACCGTGCGCCCGGTCGGCCCGCTTGTGGGTGGGGTTCTGCAACAGGTCGCCCTCGGGCTGCCCCTGGTGGTCGCCGGCGTGGTGAAGGGCGGCTACGACCTGCTGCTGTGGCGGTGGTTCCGCGAGGTCCCGCTCCGGGGTCGGACCCCGTCACGCTGAACATCGGTGCGCCACCGGCCTCAGTCTCCCGTGAGTACGGCAACAAGCGCGATGGGATGGGGCCCTAATCGACGCTCATGCCGATGAGCGAACGACCAACATGGTCGCGCGGGACGTCGTACTCGGCACCGGCGGGGCGTATGCGCTGCCGGCTACGTAGTCCATAGCATGCGAGTAGCGGACGCCTGGCTCATCGCAGAGGTGCACATCCAGGAGTGGCATGAGGCGCGACGCGTATGCGAGCTGGTCGCAGTCCGGCCCAACGCCAGAGGCGTCCTAACGAGGTGGCTTAACGGCACGGCTTGCGATGTATCCAGGGAGGTGCCGCGCTGTGACGTCAACGTGGTGCGGCGCTTCGACTAGGTGGGTGAGGATAAAGCCGGATGCTAGCTGGCCCCCGATCTGTTCGGTCAGCGAGTGGCTGTATTCGATCGGACCGTTACCGTAGGAGTGCTTCCGGTCGGCGTCGCAGAGGTCGAGCGTTGTGAATGGGAGGCTGTGGCGCACTACCAACTCCTGCCGGTCCAGCGCCTCTGCGTCGAAGATGTATACGTCGGGATTAATGAATCCGGTCATGAGCGTGCCGCCGGGGCGTAGCACGCGAAACGCTTCCTGCCAGACTGGGGCGAGGTCAGGGCAGAACAGGTTCGACACCGGGTTAAAGATGACGTCGAAGCTGCCGTCGTCAAAGACACTGAGGTTGCGCATGTCGCCGAGTACAGTGCGGATGGCCAGCCCCTCTCGCGCGGCGACCTCTTCGTCGCGGGCCAGCTGCTTGGGCGAGTTGTCGAACACCGTCACCGTCGCACCCGCCGCCGCAAGGACTGGGCCCTGCTGCCCCCCGCCGGACGCGAGGCAGAGCACAGAAATACCGGCAAGCTCGGATGGAAACCAGTCGCGCGGCGTTGCCTCGTAGCCAATGAGAACAACGGCCCAATCGCCTTCACGCGCCCGGGCAATGACGTCAGGACCGGCCGGCCGGGTCCATTCGTTGTCACTGTCAACCTCGCGGTCCCACGCGACACGGTTATGTGCGACCGGGTCAAAGTCTTCTGCCACAACAGTGCAGCCTAGACGGCGGAGCACTCTGACATTGGCCATGCTGTCGCTGCGACCCGAGGCGGTCGAGGCCTACAACAGCGGGGCGGGCCTGGTGGCGGCGATCGCCGTCACCAGCACACCGACCCAATCCGCGCTCACACCAGATACTTGCAAGCAGGTCGGACGAGATCGACTCCTCGATTGGGGTCAGGCCGATCGCGCGTTGCCCAGTTAACAACTACCGGACATGCCGCTGTCGAGGACACACGACAAGCCCGCGTCGGAGACACCCGACGATGCCGCCGTCACGGCAATGACTGCGATGGCAGGGCCTCATGTGAGGTTGTTCGGTCCGACGCTGCGCATGAGGCCTACGCTGAACT
>JBOGDY010000170.1:0-5486 GCA_050742955.1 Actinomycetes bacterium
GCGCAGGTGGCTGCGCCGCGGGCGGCTGCGCCGCGGCCGGCGCCTGCGCCACGGGAGGGGGCGGCACGGCCGGGGTGACCGGCGGAGGGACCGGCGCGGGGTCGAGGTCGGAGAGGTCGATGGTGAACGACTCGGTCTGCGGCCCCAGGTCGTAGGCCGGCGTCTCGTAGCCGTCAACCGGCTCGTCGTCGGCGAGCCCTGCGTCTCCCGTCGGGTCGTCGTCCTGGTCGGGGGCATCCGGCCAGTTGTCGACGTCCAGGTCGCCGTGGGGGTCGCCGAAGCCCCAGAAGGTGTTTGGCGTGCCGTCGTGCCGTGCCATGGGGGGTGGGTCCTCCGGGATGCGGGGGGACGGGTAGACGGGCACCGGCTGGGCTGAGCCGGGCATGACGGTTGACCAGGGTAACCCGCCGGCCCGGCGGCGGGTTCGGCGCCTGCGTGCGAGGATCTGGCCGGTGTCCACGATCACCCCCCAGCGTCCGGAAGCGCAGTCCTCGGCGTGGGCCACGCTGCGGCGGGGGCTGGCCCTCTCACCGGAGTTCTACGCAGGCCTGCCCGGCACGCTGCTGCTGGCCGCGCTGGCCACCGCCGGACGCGTGCTCGTTCCGATCGCGGTCCAGCAGACCGTCGACGGCGGCCTGACCGGTCCGGCCGGCCCCGACCTGGCCTGGGTGCGCTGGTCGGTGGCGCTGGTGGCGGTGGCGGTGCTGCTGACGGCGGTGGCTGCCTACCGCCTCAACGTGCGGCTGTTCCGCACGGCCGAGAGCGGGCTCGCCAGCCTGCGAGTGCGAGCGTTCCGGCACGTGCACGACCTGTCGGTGCTCACCCAGAACACTGAGCGACGGGGCTCGCTGGTCTCCCGGGTCACCAGCGACGTGGACACCATCTCCACGTTCATGCAGTGGGGTGGCCTGCTCGTCATCGTCAGCCTCGGCCAGCTGGTGGTCGCGACGGTGCTGATGGCGTTCTACTCCTGGCAGCTGACGGTGCTCGTGTGGTTGTGCTTCCTGCCGTTGTTCCTGCTGCTGCGCAGCTTCCAGCGGCGCGTGTCAGCCGCGTACGGCGTGGTGCGCGAGCGGGTGGGTGACATGCTCGGCGCGATCTCTGAGACTGTGGTCGGGGCCTCCACGGTCCGGGCCTACGGGATCGAGGAACGCACCGGCGCCCGGGTCGACGACTCCATCGACCGGCACCGGGCAGCGGCGACCCGGGCGCAGAAGCTGGTGGCGCAGACGTTCTCCACCGCCGAGGTGGCGGCCGGCGTGGCCAACGCGGCCGTGGTCGTGGTCGGCGTCAAGCTCGGGATCGACGGTGACATCACGCTGGGGGAGCTGCTGGCGTTCCTGTTCCTGGTCACGCTGTTCGTCGGTCCGGTGCAGGTCGGGACCGAGGTGCTCAACGAGGCGCAGAACGCGCTGGCCGGATGGCGGCGGGTGCTCGCGATCCTCGACACCCCCGCCGACGTGGCCGACCCCGGGGACGCGGGGCAGGCGCTGCCGCGCGGGCCGATCGACGTGCGGTTCGAGCATGTTTCGTTTGCCTACCCGGGCGGGCCCACGGTGCTGCACGACGTCGACCTGGTGCTGGCGCCGCGGTCACGGGTGGCGGTTGTCGGCGAGACGGGGTCCGGGAAGACGACGTTCGCGAAGCTGCTGACCCGGCTGATGGACCCGGTGTCGGGACGGGTGCTGGTCGACGACGCCGACCTGCGGACCCTGCGGTTCTCGTCGCTACGGGAGCGGATCGTGATGGTGCCGCAGGACGGGTTCCTGTTCGAGGGCTCGGTGGCCGACAACGTCCGGTTCGGCCGCCCCGCCGCAACCGACGCCGACATCGAGCTGGCCCTTACCGAGCTCGGCCTGGCCGACTGGGTCGGGGGCCTGCCGCACGGGCTCACCACCGACGTCGGCCAGCGTGGTGAGCAGCTCTCGGCGGGTGAGCGACAGCTGGTGGCGCTCGCGCGTGCCTACCTCGCCGACCCGGACTTGTTGGTTCTTGACGAAGCAACCTCAGCTGTCGACCCGGCCACCGAGGTGCGCCTGGCGCGTGCCCTGGAGGGTCTGACCCGTGGGCGGACCGCCATCACCATCGCCCACCGGCTCTCGACGGCCGAGAACGCCGATGACGTCGTCGTGTTCGACGAGGGCCGGGTGGCGGAGCGCGGCCGGCACGCCGACCTGGTCGGGCGCGGTGGGGTCTATGGCCGGCTGCACGCCTCCTGGTCGGCCCAGCAGAGGGCCTGACCACAATGGTCCGGTGAGCTCATCCGCGTCCCCGCTGCCTACGGACCTCGCCGACCGGCTGAAGCGTGACCAGCAGGGCCTGGTCGCCGCGGTGGTTCAGCAGCACGACACCGGCGAGGTGCTGATGCTCGGCTGGATGGACGACGAGGCGCTGCGCCGGACCCTGACGACCGGACGCGCGAACTTCTGGAGCCGAAGCCGCGGCGAGCACTGGCGCAAGGGCGACACGTCCGGGAACGTTCAGCACGTCATCGAGGTGCGGTTGGACTGTGACGGCGACGCCCTGCTCGTGAAGGTCGACCAGGTCGGCGCTGCGTGCCACACCGGGGACCGCACCTGCTTCGACGCGGACGTCCTGCCCGCGACATCTGGTGGCTCCGACGCGTGAGCGGGGCGCTTGAGACCGCGTCAGGGGACGAGGGCGAAGCCTTCGGCCGCCGCAGCTGCGCGCAGGTGGTCGTCGAACGCTGCAACCGCCCCGCACGCCGGGTCGGCCGCCCGGGCGGCGCGGGCCGATGCCAGCTGGATGGCGTCGTAGGCACGTAGTCCGTGGATGCCGGTCAGCCGGGACGCGTCATCGAGGACGCCGGACGTTGCTGCGACGGCCACGAACCTCCGGTCATCGTCAGGCGAGCCGAACCAGTCGGCTTCGAACTCGGCGCGCAGCACCTGCACATCAGCAGGCGACAGCTCCCCGATGCGCTGCTTGCGCCACAGTGCAGCCGGCACCTCGACCCGGGTGAGATGGGACACGACCATCACGGCGAGCCGGCGGACGAGCTGGTGACCCTCCTCGTCGGCGTAGAGCTTGACCAGGGCCGAGCTGTCCACGAAGTGGATCAACGGCGCCCCTCGCTGACGAGATCGGCGGCGCTGGTGCCCGTGCCGGCCCGGCGCCGCGCCGCCGCGACGGATCGGGCGGGTGGACGCTCCCGGGGTGTCCCGCCTACGGGGACGAGCAGCCCGGCGTGCGAGAGCCGCTCGCGAACCGCGCGGCCGTCATCACCCGCGGTGTCGGGGTCCGTCGCCGCGGCGAGCACCCTGCTGACGTACTCGTTCACGCTCCAGCCGTGGTCGCGCGCGGCGTGGCGCACGCGGTCCGCAAGCTCGTCCGGAGCACGCCAGGAGATCTGTGCCATGCAGTCATGCTAGCAAGTATGCAAGCAGACAATTCAAGCATCGCTCGGCTCGACCGTCCACCCGGAGTCAGCCCCACCCTCCTTGTGCTCTGCCCCGTATTTCGTGGCACAGCACCGGGGTCAGCCCACCCTCCTTGTGCTCTGCCCCGTATTTCGTGGCAGAGCACCGGGGTCAGCCCACCCTCCTTGTGCTCTGCCCCGTATTTCGTGGCAGAGCACAGGGAGGGTCGGGTCACGCGGCTGCGGGTGGGTAGATCACCGGCAACCGCGCCGGACCCGGCGCCTCACGAAGCGGATGGGCCGACCATGACCACACCGACCGGCAATCAGGGACAGCAGCCACCTCCGATCTTCCCCGACGGGCCCGGCCCGGCCCCGGACGCACCGGTGCAGTCGGCACGCAACGGCCTCGGCTGGGCGGCGCTGGGAGTGGGCATCGGCGCGGTCATCTTCGGGGTGTTCTTCTTCCCGCTCGGCCTGCTCCTGGCGCTGGCCGGCATCGGCCTGGCGATCCCGGGCCTGCGGCGGTCCGGCCGCCGCGAGGCGACCAACGGTGTGGCGGCCGGCCTGGGCCTGGCGCTGTCGGTGCTGGGGCTGCTGGTCGCGATCGGCGTGGGGGTCTTCTTCGGCTGGCTGTCCAACGAGGTCAAGGACTGCAGCGACCCGTCCCTGTCCGAGGTCGAGGTCCAGCGGTGCGTCCAGGACCGCCTCAGGAACTGATCGCCCCTCGTCCCCGGAGGTCAGGGCGGGGTCAGGGCGCGAGTGCGGCGCCGACCGGCAGGTTGCGCACGACGGCGAACGAGAGCGCGATCACGGCCAGCACGAGCGTCGCCGGGACGGCCTGTGGTTGCCGGTCCGCCGCGGACCGTCCCGCCGCAGGCCGCCACCGCCACCACCAGAGCAGCGCGAGCACGGGGACGCCGAGGACCAGCAGCGCGTTCTGACCGACGGCCGCGGCGATGTCTCCGTGCAGCAGGTCGTGGGTGGCCCGCAGCCCGCCGCACCCGGGGCACCACAGCCCCGTCAGCGCGTGGAACGGGCACACCGGGTATCGACCGGCCTGGTGCGGGTCGACCAGCGCCAGGTAGCCCAGGGCGGCAGCCACCGAACCGGCGCCGAGCACGCGCCACCGGAGCCGGGTGCCGGTCACGGGCTCACGCTCGCCATGGTGACCCGGCTAGGCCTTCCCGGACTGTTCGGTCCGCTCGGTCGGAGCCTCGTCGCGGTCACCCGCGGTGGACTCGTCGTCGTAGTCGGGGTCGCGCTCGTCCTTGTAGGCGACCGTGTTGCCCAGCCCCATCATCTGCATCACCTTGCCGGCGACGGCACCGACCACCACGACACCCGCACCGACGAAGAACAGCCAGGGCATGGCCAGCGGCAACGCGACTCCCATGACGAGGAAGCCGGAAAGCATGACGACCACGGCGGTCCAGGCGGCCGGCGTGTGGCCATGGCTGTGATCCATCGAAGGGTCCTCCCGGGTCGGTGTCCTGCCAGGCCCATTGTGGCAGGGGTCAGGCGGTCGGGTCCTCGCCCCGGTCCTGCGCCTCCCAGGTGTCCGCCGGGGCGCCCCGCCGCGGAGCGGCCGGGGCGTCGTATCGCCGCCGGGGCGCCGGCCAGCCGTGGCACCGGAGGACGGTCAGCAGCGCGCCGGCGCAGACCATGGCGCCCCCCGCCGCCGTCAGCCAGGCCCAGGCCGACCAGGTGGGGTCGGGCGGGTCGGCGGCGTAGGAGAACCAGGCGACCTGCTCGGGCATGAGGAAGCTGGTGGCCACGACGCCTCCCCCGGTGACCAGCAGCAGCAGGCCGATTGCGACCCGCACCCGGCGTGACGCGAGCAGCAGCGCACCGGCACCGGCGAGGGCGACCAACGCAAGGGCGCGAGCGGCCGGCGCGTCAAGGGAGCCACCGAGTCCCGGGCCGCCGCCGCCGGTCAGTCGCGGCTGGCCGGCCGCGACCAGTGCCAGGAAGCCGCCCGCCGCCAGCGCACCCACCGTCAGCGACATCTCGCGCACCGGCGTCACGTGGGCGTCCGCAGCGTCTCCGCGGTGGCGACCGCACGCAGCACGGCCATCGCCTTGTTCCGGCACTCGTCGTCCTCGGC
>JBOGDY010000171.1:0-5448 GCA_050742955.1 Actinomycetes bacterium
CTGCTCGCGCAGGTCGATCGTGTGCCACGGCGTGAGGGTGCCGCCCCAGTCGAAGATGACCGCGTCGATGCTGCCCGTCACGAGCGGGTCGCGGCGAGGACGTGGCCCGCGGCGTCGGCGACGGGTATGTGCTCCCGCTCGCCGGTGCGCCGGTCCCGGACCTCGACCACGCCGTCGACGAGGCCCCTGCCCACCACGACGACCGTCGGCATACCCAGCAGCTCGGCGTCCTTGAACTTCACGCCGGGCGACACCCCGCGCCGGTCGTCGTAGAGAACGGTCAGGCCCCGCGCGACCAGGTCGTCGGCCAGCGTGGCGGCCGCCCGGAAGACGGTGTCGTCCTTGCCGGTAGCGACCAGGTGGACATCGGCGGGGGCGACCTCGCGCGGCCAGCACAGGCCAAGCTCGTCGTGGCCGTTCTCGGCGATGGCTGCCACGGCGCGCGAGACACCGATGCCGTAGGACCCCATAGTGACAACGACCTGTTTGCCGTCCTGGTCGAGGACCTTCAGGTCCAGCGCCTCGGCGTACTTGCGGCCGAGCTGGAAGATGTGGCCCATCTCGATGCCACGAGCGGCGTGCAAGGTGCCGTCGCAGTTCGGGCACGGGTCGCCCTCGAGTACTTCCGCCGCCTCGATCGTGCCATCGGGCGTGAAGTCGCGGCCGGCGACGAGGTCGAGCACGTGCGATCCTTCGACATCGGCACCGGTCACCCACCTGGTGCCCGTCACGACGCGGGGGTCCACCAGGTAGCGGATCCCGGACTTGTTGTCGGCCCCCAGGGCCCCCGGGCCGATGTAGCCCTTGGCCAGTGTGGGGTGCTTCGCGAACTCGACGGCGTCGAACGGCTGCACCTCAGTCGGCTCGAGCTGGCCCTCGAGCCGCTTCTGGTCGACCTCGCGGTCCCCGGGCAGACCGATCGCGATGGGCTCGCGCTCGCCGTCCGGGTGCTTGAGCACGACGAGGACGTTCTTCAACGTGTCGCCGGCCTCCCACGGCCGGTCGTCGCGGGGGAACTTCTGGTTCAGGTGGTCGACCAAGGTCTCGATGGTCGGCGTCTCGGGCGTCTGCTCGGCGTGCGCGGCCGGGACATCGTCGTACGGCAACGGTTTCGGCGGACGGACCTGCACCGCCTCCACGTTCGCGGCGTAGTCACAGCTCGAGCAGCGCACGTAGGTGTCCTCGCCGTTCTCGGCGGTGGCGAGGAACTCCTCGGACTTCGAGCCGCCCATGGCGCCGGACGTGGCCTTGACGATGACGTAGTCGAAGCCGAGCCGGTCGAAGGTCTTGATGTACGCGGCGCGGTGGGCGGCATAGGACGCGTCCAGCCCGGGATCGTCGACGTCGAAGGAGTAGGAGTCCTTCATCACGAACTCGCGACCGCGGAGCAGCCCGGCCCGCGGACGCGCCTCGTCGCGGTACTTGGTCTGGATCTGGTACAGCCAGAGCGGCAGGTCCTTGTACGACGAGTAGAGGTCCTTCACCACGAGCGTGAACATCTCCTCGTGCGTGGGCCCGAGCAGGTAGTCGGCGCCCTTGCGGTCCTTCAGCCGGAAGAGGCCGTCGCCGTACTCGGTCCACCGCCCACTCGCCTCGTAGGGCTCGCGCGGCAGCAGCGCGGGGAACTGCAGCTCCTGGGCGCCGATCGCGTCCATCTCCTCGCGGATGATCGCCTCGACGTTGCGCAGCACCCGCAGGCCGAGCGGCAACCAGGAGTAGATGCCGGGAGCGGCCCGGCGGATATAGCCGGCCCGCACGAGGAGGCGGTGGCTGGGCACCTCGGCGTCGGCCGGGTCCTCGCGCAGGGTGCGCAGGAACAGGGTCGACATCCTCAGCAGCACAGCAGCTCCTCGTCGTAGGTCCGGGCCTCGCGTCCGGTGCGGCGAGGATATCCGGGGGTCGGTCGGCTCCGAGCGCCGTGCCACGTGTGGCTCGGCCGCCCTGCGGGCAAGCATCTCTCGCAGGATGTCACCACCGACTGGAGCCACATGAGCAGCGACGCCACGCGCGGACCGGCCGCGGCCGACCTGTCCGACGAGGACCTGATGCGCGAGCTCGAGACGCTGCATGCGACCCGCCACACGACACTGCGGCACGGTTCGGACGCTGCCCTCGCGGTCCATACCCGGCGGGTGGAGGCGTTGGAGCAGGAGTACCTGCGCCGCTTCCCGCAGCGCGAGGTCGACCCGCACCGGCAGCGTGAGGGCGCGCGCGACCGTTCCTGACCGGGCAGGCTCCCCCGGGCAGGACATGGGAGTCGGAGTCTTGAGGGCGACGGGCCGGGCGCTGACCTGACCTTGTCGAGGTTCAGGTCCGGCGCTACTTTCGAATCGGGCCCGTGGGGGCAGTGGTCCGGGGAAAGGGGTGGGTTTGACGCGACCCGCACGCGTCCGACGTGCACGTCGTCACGCGGGCTGACGCTCGCCTCCAGCGTAGGGGGACTTCGATGCGGGTTCTACGGTCCATCGCCATCACGACACTGGTTGGTTCATCACTGCTCATCGGACCGCCGGCTTTCGCTGCTCCGCCGGGGAACGACGCGAGCTCCGGAGCAACACCGGCCACGCTCGGCTTCAGCCAGGTGCTCGACACGACCGAGGCCACGACCGATGCCGAGGACGCGCAGCTCAACACCGAGTGCGGAGCCCCGGCCACCGACGCGAGCGTCTGGTACTCCTTCACGTCGGCCAGCGACGCGGGCGTCGTCGTCGACGTCTCCGCCTCGGACTACTCGGCCGGGGTACTGGTCGGCGTGGGCGCGCCGGGCACCCTCGAGCTCGTGACGTGCGGTCCGGGGACGGTCGGGTTCTTCGCCGCAGCCGGGACGACCTACTGGGTGCTGGCGATCGACGACCAGGGCGACGGGGCGGGCAACGGAGGCAGTCTGAACATCTCCTTCGGCGAGGTGCCTCCGCCGCCGACGGTGGACATCACGGTCGACCCGACGGCACGGGTCACGCGGACCGGCGTCGCCACGCTCACCGGCACCTACACGTGCAGCGACGGCGACTTCATCGAGGTGTTCGCCGAGGTCAGCCAGTCGGTGGGCCGGTTCTTCATCCTCCGCGGATCGTTCGACTTCTTCGACGAGGGGACCTGCGACGGGACGCCGCACCGGTGGTCGGCCGACGTGGTCGCCGACAACGGGAGGTTCGCCGGCGGGAAGGCCATGGCGGTCGTGTTCACGTTCAGTTGCGGCGCGTTCGAGTGCTCCGAGGGGTTCAGCGAGCACACGGTCAAGCTGCGGGGCGGCGGTCGATAGGGGACGCACCCCGCGCAGGTCGAGCCAGGCCGGGAGGGGTCGCGGCCACGGCGTACGCCGCACTGGGATGCGTGACGGGCAGCGAGGGCTGCAGGCCTACCTGGCCGGCTGGCACCGTCGCGCCGCCGGATGACGCCCGAGGCTAGAACAGGACGGACATGAAGGTGTCACGGTCCTGGAAGCCGACCCGTCGGTAGGCGGACAGGGCCGCGTGGTTGAAGTCGTTGACGTAGAGGCTGACCGTCGGGGCGATGTCACGCAGCGCGGCGTCGACGACGGCCGCCATGCCGCCCACCGACAGGCCACGCCCCCGCAGCTCGGGGTCGACCCACACACCCTGCACCTGGCATGCGCCCCTGGTGACCGAGCCGACCTCGGCCTTGAAGAGCACCCGGCCGTCCTCGATGCGGGCGAATGACCGACGGGACGCGATGAGCTCGCCGACCCGCATCCGGTAGGAGCGGCCGCCGTCGGCGGTGACCGGGGACACCCCGACCTCCTCGGTGAACATGGCGACGCAGGCGGGCAGCAGCACGTCGATCTCGTCGGGACGGACCCGGCGTACGGCGGGGTCGGCCGGCACCAGCGAGGGGCTGCTGGTGGCCAGCAGCGGCTGACGTTCGCGCACGTCCCGAGCCGGGCCCCAGGCAGGCTCGAGCAGCTCCCACATCGGCGACACCGCCGACCGGGGGCCCACGATCGAGGCGCAGCGCCGTCCCTGGCGACGGGCTCGCTCGGCGAAGGCGCGGACCGCCTCGGGGCCGGCGCCGGCGGGCACCAGGTTGGCGCCGGCATGGCAGACCGCGGCCAGCCGGCCGTCGACGACGTGGCCCCACATCTCGCCGCCGAGCCGGGCCGGTTCGAGCCCGAGCGCCTCGACCCGGGCGGCGACGAAGACGTTCGCGACCGGGTCGTGGTCGAGCAGCTCGACGACGTCGGCGAGGTCGTGCTGGCGCAGGACGCGCAGGGAGGACGTCCGCAGCACCGGCGCCTCCCCTCTGCTCAACGCACCTCGACCGCGGGCGGGCCCGAGGCTGCGCCGTCGGACTCCATGCCCTCGGCGATGCGCATAGCCTCCTCGATGAGAGTCTCCACGATCCGGGACTCGGGCACCGTCTTGATGACCTCGCCCTTGACGAAGATCTGGCCCTTGCCGTTGCCCGACGCAACCCCGAGGTCGGCCTCCCGGGCCTCGCCGGGACCGTTGACGACGCACCCCATGACGGCCACGCGCAGCGGGACGGTCAGCCCCTCGAGGCCGGCCGTGACCTCGTCGGCGAGGGTGTAGACGTCGACCTGCGCCCGGCCGCAGGAGGGGCAGGACACGATCTCCAGCCCCCGCTCCCTGAGGCCGAGCGACTCGAGGATCTGGTTGCCGACCTTCACCTCCTCGACGGGAGGTGCCGATAGCGACACGCGGATGGTGTCGCCGATGCCTTCGGCGAGCAGCGCACCGAACGCGACCGACGACTTGATGGTGCCCTGGAACGCCGGGCCGGCCTCGGTGACGCCGAGGTGGAGGGGGTAGTCACACTGCTCGGCCAGCTGCCGGTAGGCGTTGATCATGACCACGGGGTCATTGTGCTTGACCGAGATCTTGATGTCGCGGAAACCGTGCTCCTCGAACAGCGAGCACTCCCACAGCGCCGACTCGACGAGTGCCTCGGCGGTGGGCCGGCCGTACTTCTGCAGCAGCCGCTTGTCCAGCGAACCGGCGTTGACCCCGATGCGGATCGGGACGCCAGCGTCCCCGGCCGCCGTCGCGATCTCCTTGACCTTGTCGTCGAACGCCTTGATGTTGCCCGGGTTCACCCGTACGGCGGCGCAGCCGGCGTCGATCGCGGCGAAGACGTACTTGGGCTGGAAGTGGATGTCCGCGATCACCGGGATCTGCGACTTCTTCGCGATCGCCGGCAGTGCATCGGCGTCGTCCTGGCTGGGGCAGGCGACCCGCACGATCTGGCAGCCGGACGCGGTCAGCTCGGCGATCTGCTGCAGCGTGGCGTCGATGTCGGTCGTCGGGGTCGTCGTCATCGACTGGACCGAGACCGGGGCGTCGCCGCCGACGAGCACCCCACCGACGTCGATCTGGCGGGACACGCGGCGCACGGCGAGCGGCCGGGCCGGGGCCTCGGGCATGCCCAGGTTGACGGTCATGACCCCCAGTATCCCCGCTCCGGAGACGT
>JBOGDY010000172.1:0-5438 GCA_050742955.1 Actinomycetes bacterium
ATCCGCCCGTCCGCGACCTACGTCGGCGAGGGCCCGCGGCGGCCGGCCGACGTGGCGGGGTGGCCCGCATGAGCCACATCGTCATCCCCGACCATCTCAAGCCGGCCGACGGCCGCTTCGGCTCGGGCCCGTCCAAGGTCCGCCCGCAGGCCGTCGCGGCGCTCGCGGCCACGGGTGCGTCGTATCTGGGCACCTCTCACCGGCAACCGTCGGTCAAAGATGTCGTACGCCGGGTGCGCGGCGGTCTGGCGAGCCTGTTCGGGCTGCCGGACGGCTACGAGGTGGTGCTCGGCAACGGCGGCACGACGGCGTTCTGGGACATCGCGGTGCTCAACCTCGTCGAGACCCGTTCGCAGCACCTGTCGTTCGGCGAGTTCTCGGCCAAGTTCGCCGCCGCGGCCGCGGCCGCCCCGTTCCTGGCCGACCCGACGGTTGTGTCCAGCGAGCCGGGCACCCATCCGCAGCCGCAGGCCGAGGACGGCGTGGACGCCTACGCCTTCACCCACAACGAGACCTCGACCGGCGTCGCGATGCCGATCCGTCGTGTGGCCGGTGCCGACGATGGCGCGCTCTTGCTCGTCGACGCCACCTCGGGCGCCGGCGGCCTGCCGGTCGACGTCGTCGAGACCGACGCCTACTACTTCGCGCCGCAGAAGGTGTTCGGCTCCGACGGCGGGCTGTGGATCGCGCTGATGTCCCCCACGGCGATCGAGCGGGTCGCGCGCATCCACGGGAGCGGTCGCTGGGTGCCGGCCTTCAGTGACCTGCAGATCGCGATCGACAACTCCCGTCTCGACCAGACCTACAACACCCCGGCGCTCGCGACCCTCTACCTCCTCGCCGAGCAGGTCGACTGGTTCAACGAGCAGGGCGGGCTGCGCTGGACCACGGAGCGCACCGCCGACTCCGCCGGCCGGCTCTACACGTGGGCCGAGAAGTCCTCCTATGCCACCCCGTTCGTGACCGACCCGGCCCAGCGGTCGCACGTCGTCGGCACCATTGACCTCGACGCGTCGGTCGACTCGGCCGCGGTTGCGAAGACGTTGCGGGCCAACGGGATCGTCGACACCGAGCCCTACCGCAAGCTGGGCCGCAACCAGCTGCGGATCGCGATGTTCCCTGCGGTCGACCCGGCCGACGTAGAGGCGCTGACCGGCTGCATCGACCACGTCGTACACGAGCTGGGTTGACCGAGTCGTGGGCGCCTCGGCGTACTGGCGGGCTGTCGGCCTGCTGCGGCTGGACCGCCCGCAAGGGCTACGTGAGCTCGAGGGTTGCTTCTCGGCGGGCACGGTACCGGCCGTCGTCGACGGGCCGCTGCGGGGTCGGCTGGTGGCCACAACGATCGGCCACGGGCTCGACCCGGTGTTCGAGACGACGGCCCGGGTCTGGATGCCGTGGCAGGGCAAGACGTTCGACCACGGCCGCACCGAGGGACGCAACCTCTTCTCGCCGGGAGTGCGCCGGCTGCTCCGCGTCACGCTGCCGGGCTACGACGACGTGCGCTACGAGGGCGAGCGCTGCAGTGCCTTCCGTTTCCTCACCTCCAGCGGCCCGAGCGCACTGGATCCCGGTGTCGACGTGCTGCGCATCGACTACCGCTCCGTCGTCGAGAACCCGGACTGGCCGGTCCGGCGGGTCCTGGACGAGCTGGTGGCCGTAGACGACGGGCTGTACCTCGGGCAGGCGCTGCTGCTCTGGCGAGGGGCGATGCGGCGCGCGGCGTGGTTCTCGCTCGAGCATTGACAGGGTGTCCTGTCGGCGTCCTTGTTGGGCGCGCATTGCGCTCAGCGACAGGTCGTCACCGTGGGGAGCGTGTCGTATCCACGTGACGTGACTCAGCGCGTGCGCGAACCACGCGCCTATCGTGCAGCAGGGACGCTGCCCCAGCCCTCGCCAGTCCGACCCGCCCGCCTGTCGCGAGCCGACCACCAGGAGAGTCGTCATGTCCACCACTGACCCCGCGCCTCCGGCCTACCCGGTCCGGCTCTCGGTCGCCTACCCGGACCGGCTGCTGAACCGCCTGACCACCGCGTTCCGGATCCTCGTCGCGATCCCCATCGTGATCCTGCTGGAGACGGTGTCCGGTGGGCAGTTCACGTCATCAAAAGGCGGCGAGGTGGTGGTCTACGGCGCTGGCGGAACGCTGGTTCTCGGGCCACTGCTGATGATTCTGTTCCGACAGAAGTACCCGCGGTGGTGGTTCGACTGGAACCTCGAGCTGCAGCGGTTCGGCAGCCGGGTGGTCGTCTTTCTGGCACTGATGGACGACCGCTACCCCTCGACAGATGAACGGCAGTCGGTACGGCTCGACTACGACTACCCCGACGTGCCGCGCGACCTCAACCGCTGGCTACCGCTCGTGAAGTGGTTGTCATCCGGTGGAGCCAACGGGTGGCAGCGTACGCGTTCCTGCTGGTAACCGACCGCTACCCGCCGTTCCGGCTGGGTTCGTGAGAGCTCGCCAACAACCTGACCCACGTCGAACGGCAGGCGGATAGGACACACCCGGTGAGACCGGCCGTCGTGACGGCACGCCCGCACCGGGACGGGACAGTGCCGCTGGTGCAGCACGGCGCCGCGCGGACCCGGGATCTGGTCGCTGGGACGGTTAGGCTGACGCCGCCTTGCCGTTACTCGGAGGTGACCGCGGCATGAGAGTTGGCTCGACCAGGTGGAGGCAGTGGTCGCGAGGCCTCCCGATGCTGGCGTTGCTCGTCGTGCTGCCTGTCACCGCATGCTCCGACGAGAAGGAGGCTCCGCGGCCTGCGCCCAGCGGCCTGGAGGCCTACACCGATCCCGACGACGGGTGCCCCCAAGCGGTGTCCGCGATCGGTTACGCCGACTTCGTGCTCAAGCCGCTGGGCCAAGAGCCCTACCAGGATTACTCCGACAACGTGCGCGGCCGCCTGTCCGCGGTGAACGGCACCATCTCGCTGGAGGTCAAGGACTTCCCGAGCGAGGAGATCCGGGAGCAGGCAGTGCGTACGGGCAAGGAAGCGGGCCGGGCGGCCGAGCGCGACGTCTCTCTCGCAGAGCGGACGAGGAGCCTGCGCGAGTACCGCAGGGACGCGGCGCAGCTCGTACTGCTGTGCGCGCCCTATGTCGACCCCAAGGCCGCAACGAGCAGCTAACCATGGCTTGGGCTCGCGGGCCCGTTCCCGCCGGTCACCGGCCGGCGGGAACGGGCCGCCCTCGGCGGCGGCGTCGCAGGAACGCGACGACACCGACGAGCAGGACCACGATCACGACGACCGGGGCGATCCGGTAGGCGGCCGGCCAGCCGTCGTCGTCGCGTGGCAACGTTGCTGCGCCCGTCGTCGGTTTCTGCTCGGGCGACGGCGTCGCGCCACCCCCAGCCGACGGAACGGGCACGGCGTAGACCTCGCTGCCCACCCCCTCGCTGCCGACCAGCACGTGGTCGCCGTCGACCGCGACCGACTCGCCCTGCGGCTGCTCGGGCAGTGCAGCCCGGGCCAGCAGTTCCCTGTCACGGTCGTAGAGGTAGAGCGTGCTGTAGGAGCGCAGCAGGAACCGGCCGTCGGGCAGGAACGCGCCGTCGGTCACCAGCGGCGGCGCGTCGCCGACACGGGTGAGCTTGTTGGTGCCGTTGGTGCGCAGCCGCGGCGGAGCCTCGTAGAGACCGCCGCCGAACACGTCCTTGGTCGCGACCAGCAGCCGGCCCTCCCGGGGGTCGACCAGCAACGCCTCCGCGTCATGCGGCCCGTCCGGATAGGTGAACCTCCACCAGGTGGCGGTCACCTCGCGGTCGGTCGGGCGGGGCGGCTCGGTGAGGCGGAAGACCGACACGTCGGTCCGCCGCAGCCTGTTGTCACCCAGGTCGCCGAGGAACAGCGCCGGGCGACCGCGGCCGTCCCGCCCGGGGGCGAGCGCCTCCGGGTCGTAGGGGTCGATGCCCCGCAACCGCACCGTGCCGATGGTGCGCCCCTGCTCGTCGAGGGCGACGACCTCGGCCACGTCGCCGCCGTCGACGTGCGTCCACACCACGTCAGGGTCGTAGCCGGACACGGCCAGCCCGCTGGACTCGGCCAGCGCCGGGTCCTGGATCCGCAGCACGGGCCTCGGCGACTGCGCGGCCGCGGTCATCGAGGTCGTCGCGGCCACCAGCAGCCCGGCCAGCAGCGCCGACGCGGCGCTAGCCGGCATCGTCGAGCAGCGTCCGCAGATAGGGCCGCACCCGCCACTGCGCGACGAGGTCGTCGTACTCGGCCCGGGCCTCCTCGGTGCTCGGGGTGCCGGCGCCCGTCGACGCGGCGCGCACGGCCTTGAGCATCGTGTTGCGCGGGGTGTGCCGCGACGCGACGAACTGCGACACCTCCACGCGGTAGCCGGCCTGACGCATCAGCGACGCGCGCAAGCCGTCGGTCAGCACGTCACCGAGATGCTCGCGCAGGATCGGGTGCCGGGTCAGGGCACCGTACGGCGGCGGCGCCATGCCGGCCTTGAGCTGCCGCTGCAGGTCGTGGTGGCAGCACGGCGCCGCGAGGACCAGCGGGGCCCGCCACCGCACCGCCTGCGCGAGCGCGTCGTCGGTGGCCGTGTCGCAGGCGTGCAGGGCGAGCACTATGTCGGCGCCGTCGACCGGTGCGCCGAGGATCGCTCCCTCCACGAACCGCATCCGGTCGGCCCACCCGAGCTCAGCGGCGAGGCGGGTGTTGCGCTCCCGGGCTTGCGGGCGCAGGTCGACCCCGACCAGCTCGACGTCCCACCCCCGCGAGTTGTCAGACTCTGCCGCGGTCGGACCGGCGCGAGAGTCTGACAAGACGCGGGGGGCGGTGAGGTGGCGGTAGGCGGCGAACGTGAGGTAGGCGTTGCCGCAGCCCAGGTCGGCCACCCGCAGCGGCCGGTCGTCGGGCAGCTCCGCCTCCTCGACGGCGCCGGCGAGCACCCGCACGAACGCGTCGACCTGGCGTCGCTTGTCGGCCCCGGCGCCGAGGGCGGCGAACATCGGGTCACCGGGGTCGACGAGGTGGGCCGGCGGCTGGTCGTGGGATGTCTGCTGGTCGGCGGTCGTCGCCCGGCGGTGCAGCTGTGCCAGGCCCTTCTTGGTGACGCGCAGCTGCAGGGTCTCGACCGTGGTCTCGACGTGCCAGTTCCCGAACGGTTCACCGAGGAGGCGCTCGACGATGCCGGCCGCCTCCCCGTCGTACGAGAAGTTGCTCGTGCGTGGGCCGCTGTCCTCCTCGGCCACCACCTGCAGGTGCCGGCCGGTCTTCAGGTCGACCGGCCTCAGCTCGACGCGGGCCGGCACCGGGCGTCGGCCACGCCGACGACCCGCCGCGACCGCGCGAACGAGGGCGTCGGGGTCCAGCAGCAGGGCGCGCACCACGTCGAGCGCTTCCGCGAGTGGCTCCGGCACGCGGCCTAGCCTCGCACGCTCAACGGTCCTCGGCCGGTCGCGCGGTGCCCGACAGCAC
>JBOGDY010000173.1:0-5408 GCA_050742955.1 Actinomycetes bacterium
AGCTCGGGCGCGGTCGCCCCGCACAGCGCACAGCTGACGGCGGCGGTCACGACCGGTCGCCTTCGCCGGCCGGAGGAAAGGGGATCACCTCGGCGGGCTCGACGAACAGCTCCTCAAAGAGGTCGCCGACCTCGATACACGGTCCGGCGATGACGAAGAGCACGAACGGCGCCGACGTGTAGCCCGAGATCTGCACCCTGACGCCGTCATGCACCGCCTGGAGAGTGACCGGGTCATCGCCGGGCCACGCCTGCTCGAGCCGCCAGCCGGTGTCCGCCAGGGCATCGACGACGCGGACGACGAGCGGTCGCCGGGCACCCGGGCCTGCGGGTGGACCGCCGGACGCGTCCGACGCCTCGTCGGGCGGGTCGAGCCGGCCGGTGACGTGGTACTCCGCCTCGCCACCGATGTCGTGGCAGCCCTCCCAGACACCGGTGGTCGTGCCGTAGGGCGTGCCCAGGCCGCCCAGCGTCGACAGGACACCAGCTGAGACCTCGCGCACGTGGGACCGGGAGCGTTCGGCCGCCGCGCGCACGTCGCCAGGGGACGAGGCGCAGCCGGACAGGGCCAGCGCGCCGGCCAGCACGGGGATCGCCGCCCCGGGCCCCACCCTCATCGCATCGCCACCCTCGAGCTCGACCACGTCGACCTGGGGCGGAAGCCGTCGGCGGGCGGCCGCCAGCAGGTCCAGGGGTGGGGGTTCATCGTCGGGGGACAGTCGGCTCACGGTAGGTCTCCGGGTCGGTGTTGATGCCGTCGGGCAGCAGCGGCCACTCCTCACGGTAGGCCGCGGGGCGGACGGCGGCGTAGTCGCCGACCACGACGCTGACGATGTTGTGCAACGCCTCGGTCCCGGGTTCGAGGTACTTGGAGTGGTCATCGATGTCGAGCCGCCACGAGCTGCGCGTGAGGTCCTCGGCCTGGAAGCGCACCGCTCCGAAGCCCTCGTGGGTGGGGTCGGCGCCGAACCAGTCGACGTAGCTGAGCGGGTCACGGCTGCTGGCCCCGGCGAAGACGTGGCCCCGGGGCACGTTGAGCTCGCCGGCCGTCTCCACGGTCGGGCCGGGGCTGCCCAGGAGGACGAGGTCCTGGGCCCCCACGGGGCTCTCGCGCAGCGCCGCCCCCGCCGTGGTGCTGCCGTAGCTGTGCCCGACCACGGTCAGGTGTGGGGCGACGTCCCGCGCCGCCTGCATGGCCAGCACGTCGGCCACCAGCAGGTCGGCGCCGGTCTCGGCCGCCCCGTCGTCGCTGACACCGCCGACACCGGGAGCGTCGTAGCCGAGCCAGGCGACAGTCGCGGTCGACGCGGACCGGTCGGCCCGCTCCGCCTCCTCGGTCACCCGAACGGCGTCGCCCACGCGCCCGGACAGCGAGTCCGCCACGCTGGTGCCGAAGCCTGGCACCAGGTAGGACACGTTGTCGGCCGTGTCCACGTCACCGACCGAGATCGCCACCCTGCCATCACCGCCGAACGCCCGAGGGTCGAAGGCGAGCAGCTGCACGGTCACCGGGCGGCGGGTGACCGGGTCGCGCCGGGTCCGCGCGGCGACCAGCAGCCGCTGGACCGTGACGGCATTGGCGAGCCAGCCGCGCTCGTCGTCGGTCAGACGGCTCCGGCCGCGCAGGTCGGCGACGAGCTCGCCGAGGGCGCGCTCGTTGGCCAGGCTCCGCGTGGCGCCGGGCAGGCCGCCGAGCGCTCCCACGGCCCCCGGGTGATCACGAACCAGCCGCTGCTGCTCGTCGGCGGTCATCAGCGCCCACCACGCCACGACGAGCTGCGGCGGGGTGCCGGGCGGCGGCACCCCGGACCCGTCGGCGACGAGCCGGGTGCGTTGGACGTGCAGCATCGGCAGCGCCGTGACGAGCGCGGCCTCGCGCTCGTCCGGGGCGCCCTGACCGGGCACGGCGGGAACCACCATGGCGGTCAGCGCGGACAGCGACCGACCCGCCCGCCGGGCCGCCTCGTCATGCTCGTCGAGGATCGCGCTGTAGCGCCGGTGGAAGACCGCGAACTCGGCCTGCTGGGCCACTCGCAGGTCCGTCAGAGCCAGGCGCCGCAGCGTGTGCGGGATGGTCGCGTCGGTCGAGAGCAGACCGGTCGCTGCCCGGTGGGCGGCGAGCTCGTCGTCGTAGGCGGCGCGTAACCGGTCGACCTCGGCTCGCGCCCGCGTGACCGCCTCCCGGTAGACCTCGAGCACCCTCGCTGCCTCGCCCAGGGGTGGTGCGGCGGCCGACGTCAATGCGGCGATGTGGCCGAGCTCGCGGCTACAGGCATCTGCGGCGGACCCCTCCCACGCGTCCCGCAGCAGGGCAGGGTCGCGTCCCAGCGAGCGGGCGGCCGCCGCCGCGCGACCGGCGAGGGTGCGGCACCGCGCCGCAGTGGTCTCGACCTGACCGGGGGGCGGACCCGGGTAGGCGAACACGGCCGCGCCGCCCGCCGAAATCATCTGCCACCGGCCTGAATCGCCCGGCGCTCCACGTCGGTGTAGAGCACGGCACCGGCGACCATCAGCTCCTCGAGCAGGCCGAGGTCGAGCGCCACCACCGCGAAGACATCAGCACAGACACCGCACACCGCGTCGAGTCCGCTCGCGACCACCGCGTCGCCGACGTCGGCACCCATCGCGGCGCACGAGCGGCCGAGGTCGATGAGGGCCGCCGCCTGGTCGCGGACGTGACCGGCCGCCGAGCTGACCCCCGCACTGTCGAACCGCAGCATCCGGGCGTCCCTCCACCGGTCGCCTGACGGCCGGTCGACGCGACCGGTCCGGCGACCAGCGTAGGAAGATTCCGCCCTGCGGCCGGGCGCGCTTCCACAGGGTCAGGGCAGCTTCGGCCCCTGGGCCAGCAACGGCTCGAACAGGTCGCCGTGCTGCTCCACCCGGGCGAGCACGTCGTCGGCGCGGAAGCGCAGGTCCTCCGGCGCCCGGGTGGCTTCCACCTCGTCCCAGGTCAGCGGCGTCGAGGCCCACTGCTCGGGTCGCGCACGCAACGAGTAGGGCGCGACGGTCGTCTTCGCGGCGTTGTTCTGGCTCCAGTCGACGAACACCTTGCCGCCGCGCAGGTTCTTCGCCATCCGGGACACCACGAGGTCCCGGTGCTCCTTCTCCAGCCGCTGGGCGAGGTCCCGCGCGTACCCCGTCGTACGGTCGTCGGTCGTCTCGGCCACCGAGGCGTAGACCTGCATGCCCTTCGACCCGCTGGTCTTGGCCAGGGCCGTGAGCCCGTCCGCCTCGACGAGGTCCCGCAGCAGGCAGGCGACCTTCGCGCACTCGACGACGGTCGCGGGGGCGCCCGGATCGAGGTCGAGGACCAGCAGGTCTGGCCCGCGCACGCCGCCGCGGGGGCCGATGGACCACTGCGGCACGTGCATCTCCAGGGCGGCCAGGTTCGCGGCCCACACGACCGTCGGCAGGTCGTCGACGACGACGTAGTCGAGAGTCTCCCGGTTCATGCCGCTGCCCGGCGCGGGAAGCCGGACGGTGCGCACCCAGTCGGGCGTTCCCCGGGGAGCGTTCTTGGCGAAGAAGCCCTCGCCGTCCACCCCGTCGGGGAAGCGCTTGAACGACATCGGCCGGCCGGTCAGGTGCGGCAGCAGGACCGGGGCGATCCGTGCGTAGTAGTCGATGACCTCACCCTTGGTGAAGCCGGTCTCCGGGTAGAGCACCTTGTCGAGGTTCGACACGGCCAGGCGTCGACCGCCGACCTCCACGGTGGCCTTCTGCGGCATGGCTCCCATCCTGCCCGAGGCGTTGCGACGTCGGCGTTAGCGGCGTCGCAACGCGCGGCACGGACTGGGACGTTCGGCAGGTCCGCCTAGCCTTCGGGGCTGCCGAACGTCCCACTCGGCGCGGAACGGCGGCGAAGCGGAGTCGCGCGTCGGCAGCGCGCCCACCCGGACGCGGACAGGGCCCCGACCGCGGGCAGCGGTCGGGGCCCTGTGGCCCTCGGTGCGCCGGCGGATCACCGCGCGGCGACGAGGGCGAGGAGGCGATGGGCGCGCACTGCGGCCCTCTCCGCCCGGCGGGCCGCGCGCTTGGCGCGTACAGCACGGACGGCGAGACGCTGGCGTCGGGCCTCCTCGTGACGCTGCGCCATATGGGCGCGCGCCAGGTCCTCATACATGAGATTCATCTCACGGCTCCTGTTCGGGACGATGGTGAAAGGCTTCGGGCGGTGCGACGAGCCCCGGTCGACAGGGCTGCGCCGGGCGGCCGGCGCGGTCACGCGGCGACCTCGGACTTGCGGGGACGTCCACGCGGCCGCTTGCGCGGCACCACGACGCCCTGCATGAACCACTCGCCACCCCAGACCCCCCACGGCTCCCGGCGCTCGAGCGCGCCGGCCAGGCAGGCGGATCGGACGGGACAAGCGGCACAGAGCGTCTTGGCGTACTCCACGTCGTCGGGCGAATCGGCGAAGAACAGTTCCGGGTCGTTCGCCCGGCAGGGGAGCTCCTCGTCGAGGCGCGCCGCGACGTCGAATACGTCCTCGAGAACGGCGAGCTGCATGGGGGTCACCTCCTTGTCGATCAGTCGGACTGTGGTCTCAGTCGGGTGGTTCATCTCTCGTCCTGCTAACCGGTAGGTGCGGGCACGGGTAGAGGTGGACAACTGAAAGGGCCGCGGATCCCGGGTGTCGGGTTCCGCGGCCCTGGAGGTGCCGGCGAGGAGTGTGGTCCTAGTCCGGTGGGCTCCAGGAGCGGATCCCTGAGATGCCGTCCGTCATGACGGTCTCGCTGTTCGGGAGCAGGGCGGTGGCCGTGGCAACGGTCCGCTGGCGGGCGCTGGGCACAGTGATCCCCTGCAGCCGCGTGGCGAACGGTGCGACAACGCGCACCCCGATGCCGGGGCGGGAGGTCGGCGTCGTGCCCCACACGTCCGTGTGCGCAGTCGCGTCGGCAACCGCGGCACGGCAACCAGTCAGGCACGTCGTCGACGGCGTGAAGATCTTCACCGAGGTCACCTCCTGCTCTGCGCTCGACGAAATGTGGCCCGGATGACCAACGGAAGTGAGACTAGAGGGGTCCACCGTCAGGTGCAATCTATTTCTTGACTCCTGTCGGCGTGTCGTCCGACTTTTTCGTTCTCGCGCACAAGTCGAGCACCGCCGCGCCGTACCGCTCGAGCTTCGTACGGCCCACGCCGGGCACGGCGAGCAGCGCCGGCTCGCTGCCAGGAACCGCCTCGGCGATCGCCGTGAGGGTGGCGTCGGTGAAGACCACGTAGGCGGGGACGCTCTGGCTGCGGGCCTGTTCCGCGCGCCACTCGCGCAGCCGCTCGAAGAGAACCTCGTCGTACGACGAGGGGCAGTCCTCGCAGCGACCCAGCTTGCGCGCCACCGCACCGGCGAGCGGCCGGCCGCAGACCCGGCACTCGGCCGCCGCCCGGCGCCGCGAGGAGCCGCGC
>JBOGDY010000174.1:0-5401 GCA_050742955.1 Actinomycetes bacterium
GCCCGCCGCGGCCCCGCAGCAGCCGGCCGCGGCCTCGGAGACCGCCACCGGCATCCTGGCGCTGGCGCAGCGCACCGCCGACGAGCACATCTCCGAGGCGCGCACGCAGGCCGACCGGATCATCGGCGAGGCCCGTACCCGCGCCGACCAGCTGCGCCGGGAGGCCGACGACAAGCACCGGGCGATGATCGGGTCGCTGGAGAGCGAGCGGACCGCCCTCGAGCGCAAGGTCGAACAGCTGCGAGCGTTCGAGCGCGAGTACCGTTCCCGGCTCAAGTCCTACCTGGAGAACCAGCTGCGCGACCTCGACAGCCGGGCCAGCGAGGCGCCGGCCGGTCAGCAGCAGGCCGGTCAGGGCGGCCAGCCCAACCAGCCCGGCCCGGCCGGCCAGCCCAACCAGGGTGCCCCGGCCGGGGCGCCGCGCAGCCCGTTCGCGCCGGGCACGCCCGTCGGCGGCGGTGACCGTCCGGGCGGGCCGCCACAGCAGCCGTAGGGGTCGTCCACGACGAGGGTCCCGACCAGCGGGGCCGAGAACGCCGAAGCGGACGCCGGCGGGCCAGGGGGGAGGGCCTGCCGGCGTCCGCTGTTCCCGGTGCCGGGGGGGGTGGCACCGAGGGGGTGGGGCGTCGGGGGAGCGGTCAGCCTGCTTGGGCAGCCACCTTGCGGAAGGGGTCGCGGGCCGGGGGGACCGGGATGGTGATCCGGCTGCCGTCGGCGGGCAGGCCGCCGAGGCTGAGGATCTTCGACAGGATCGTCAGCGTCGTCTCGCCGGCGTCGATGCCGGCCTGGGTGACCATCACCCGGTAGATCGTCACGTAGTGCTTGGCCGGTGTGTCGTAGCTCCAGTCGACCGAGCCGAGGTGCTTGGCGGTGCCGTGCGTGCCGCTCGGGCCGTTGAACGGCCCGTCCCAGACCTGGATGCCGGCCGGGCCCGCGGCGTAGGGCCCCCCGGTGCCGACGTCGTTGCGGGTCGCCGAGGCGAGCAGCTCGCGCGACTCCCGCTCGGCCAGCACCAGTGCGGGCCGGACGTGGCTGGCCAGCGCCGGGATGGCGATGGCGCCGTCCTTGAGCTTGAGGGCCGAGACGACCGGGCCGCCGAGCGGTACGACGTGGAGTGGCACCGCGACCTCCGTCTGCCTGTGCGGGCGGTCCCCACCGCGCTGGTCGCGGGATGGTCCGTCCGTCCTCCGAAGTATCGGCTGGTGGCCCCCCGTAACTTCACTAGCCCGGACGGGTGATCTGCCGTAACGCCGCTCGCGGAAGCGCCCGCGTTACCGAACCTTTACGCCTGCGGCTGCGCCGAACGGGTGACCGTGAACGCCAGCCCGAGGTCGGCGAACCGGCGTACGCCGTCGTCGCCGGCCTGCAGCGCCCCCGCGCTGGTCTCCTCCAGCGTCGTCGCCAGCGTCTCCCCGGCGACCACCGTGGCGTGCTCGCGCAGCGCCGCGGCCACCTCGCCGCCGGCCGCCCAGCGCAGCACGATCCGGTCGGTGACCTCGAAGCCGGACGCCTTGCGGGCCTCCTGCACCAGCCGGACCACCTCGCGGGCCAGCCCGGCCCGGCGCAGCTCGGGGGTCAGCGCCAGGTCGAGGGCGACGGTCTCGCCGCCCTCGGTGACCACCGCCCAGCCCTCGCGCGGGGTCTCGGTGACCACGACCTCGTCCGGACCGAGGCTGACCTGCGCCCCGTCGACGGTGACGGTGGCCGCGCCGGTGTCCCGCAGCGACCCGGCCAGCGCGGCGGCGTCGGTGGCAGCGACCGCGGCCGCCACCTTCGGGGTGTCCTTGCCGAACCGCTTGCCGAGGGTGCGGAAGTTGCCCTTCGCGGTGTGGTCGACGAGCTCGCCGGCCAGCTCCTCGAAGGAGAGCACGTTCAGCTCGTCGGCGACCTCGCGGCGCAGCGCGGCGGGCAGCTCGCGCCAGCCGGGTGCGCCGACCAGGGCCCGGCCGAGCGGCTGCCGGCCACGGACCTTCGACTCCGCACGGGCCGACCGTCCCAGCTCGACCACCCGGCGTACGAGGTCGACCTGCCGTGCCAGCGTCGCGTCCACCAGCGTCGCGTCCGGCGCCGGCCAGGAGGCCAGGTGCACCGAGGCGGGCCGGTCGGGTGCCACCGCCCGCACCACGTCCTGCCACACCCGCTCGGTCACGAACGGCACCAGCGGTGCCATCAGCAACGTCACGGTCGTGAGGCACTCGTGCAGGGTGGCCAGCGCGGCGGGGTCGCCGTCCCAGAAGCGGCGGCGCGAGCGGCGGACGTACCAGTTGGACAGGTCGTCCACGTGGGCCGCGAGCAGCCGGCCGACCCGCTGGGTGTCGAAGTCCTCGTACGCCGTGGTCACCTCGCCCACGAGCCGGTGCTGCTCGGAGACCGCCCAGCGGTCGAGCACCGAGCGGTCCGCGACGGGCGGGTCGCCGGCACCGGGCGCCCAGTCGTTGGCGTTGGCGTAGAGGGTGAGGAACGACGCGGTGTTCCAGTAGGTGAGCAGCGTCTTGCGGACCACGTCCTGCAGGGCCGCGTGGCCGACCCGGCGGGGCAGCCACGGCGAGCCGCTGGCGGCCATGAACCAGCGCAGCGCGTCGGCGCCGTGCGCGTCCATCAGCGGGATCGGCTCGAGGATGTTGCCGAGGTGCTTGCTCATCTTGCGGCCGTCCTCGGCCAGGATGTGTCCCAGGCACAGCACGTTCTCGTAGGACGAGCGGCCGTGCACGACCGTGTTGACCGCCATCAGGGTGTAGAACCAGCCGCGCGTCTGGTCGATCGCCTCGCAGATGAACTGCGCCGGGAACGCCGCCTCGAACGTGGCCGCGCTGCCGTCTGCGTGCGGGTAGCCCCACTGCGCGAACGGCATCGCGCCGGAGTCGTACCACGCGTCGATTACCTCGGGGACGCGCCGCGCCTGCTCACCGCAGTCGGGGCAGGGCAGCGTGACGTCGTCGACGAACGGCCGGTGCGGGTCCAGGTCCGACAGGTCCCGCCCTGCGAGCTCGCCCAGCTCGGCCAGCGAGCCGACGCAGGTCAGGTGGTCGGCGTCGCAGCGCCAGATCGGCAGCGGGGTGCCCCAGTAGCGGCTGCGGGACAGCGCCCAGTCGATGTTGTTGTTCAGCCAGTCGCCGTAGCGGCCCCACTTGACGTTGTCGGGGAACCAGTTGGTGCTCTCGTTCTCGGCGAGCAGCGCGTCCTTGACCTCGGTGGTGCGGACGTACCACGACGGCTGGGCGTAGTAGATGAGGGCGGTGTGGCAGCGCCAGCAGTGCGGGTAGGCGTGCTCGTAGGCCTGGTGCCGGAACAGCAGGTCGCGGGCCTTGAGGTCGTCGACGAGGGCCTTGTCCGCGCTCTTGAAGAACACCCCGCCGACGAGGCCGACCGTGTCGTCGAAGTGGCCGTCGGGCCGCACGGGGTTGACGACGGGCAGGCCGTAGGCCCGGCACACCGCGAGGTCCTCGGCGCCGAACGCCGGCGACTGGTGCACCAGCCCGGTGCCGTCGTCGGTGGTCACGTAGTCGGCCAGCACGACGATGTGGCCGTCCTCCCCGTCCGGCCACTCGACGAGCTCGAACGGACGCTGGTAGCGCCAGCGCTCCATCTCCGCGCCGGTGAACCGGTCGACGACGGTCCAGCCGTCGCCCAGGGCGTCGGCCACCAGCGGCTCCGCGACGACGAGGACCTCGCCGGTCTCGTCGTGGCGCGCCGTCACGTAGGTCACGTCCGGGCGGACCGCGACCGCGGTGTTGGACACCAGCGTCCACGGCGTGGTGGTCCACACCAGCAGGGCGGCTGCCCCGGCGTACGGGCCGCTCGTCAGCGGGAACCGCACGTAGACCGACGGGTCGACGACCGTCTCGTAGCCCTGGGCCAGCTCGTGGTCGGACAGCCCGGTGCCGCAGCGCGGGCAGTAGGGGGCGACCCGGTGGTCCCGGGTGAGCAGACCCTTGTCGAACACCTGCTTGAGCGACCACCACACGCTCTGCACGTACTCCGGGTTCATCGTCCAGTAGGCCTGTGACATGTCGACCCAGTAGCCCATCCGCCGCGTCATCGCCTCGAACTCGCCGACGTGTCGCTTCACGGACTCGCGGCAGCGGGCGTTGAACTCCGCGACGCCGAACGCCTCGATGTCGTTCTTCCCGGAGAACCCCAGCTCCTTCTCCACGGCGATCTCGACCGGCAGCCCGTGGCAGTCCCAGCCGGCCTTGCGGTCCACGCGGCGGCCCTGCATGGTCTTGAACCGGGGGAAGACGTCCTTGAAGACGCGCGCCTCGATGTGGTGCACGCCCGGTGTGCCGTTGGCCGTCGGCGGGCCCTCGTAGAACGTCCACGGCTCGCCGCTCGCGGTCTGCTCGAGGCTGCGCGCGAACGTGTCGTTCTCGTGCCAGAAGGCGAGGACGTCGCGCTCCATCGCCGGCAGGTCGACCTGCGGGGGGACGGGCGTGTAGCGGCGCTGGCTCACGGCGGTGGTGACTCCTTCGTCGGCTGCTCTCCGGCGAAGGGACGAGGCGTACGGCGGGGCAGTGCCCCACCGGATGGCCCCGCGGTACCACCCTCCTTGGCCACGGCTCTGTGTCCTGCCGTGCCGCGGCCCACTCGTTTCGCGTCCCGCTGCCGGTTCTAGTGAGCCGTCCCTGCTCGGGCGGCCGTTCTTCCGGCGGCTCCGGGGTGATGGCCCCATCAGCGCCGTGCGAGACGAACCGACCCTACCCCGTCTCACCCGTCCAGGGTGACGTGTCACGACGGGTGCCTCACCTAGCGTCACGGCCGAGGAGGCGAGGCAGATGGCCAGCAACCCGGTGGAAGTGTTCGTGGCCGCGTTCGACAACGAGGAGCAGGCGGGTGCCGCGCTCAAGGACTTCCGTGCGATGCACCGCGAGGGCTCGATCGACCTGATCGACGCGGCGGTGATCGTGCGCGGCGCCGACGGCAAGGTGCGCTTCGAGGAGACCGCGGACCCGAGCGGGAAGCGGTGGGCGAAGCGTGGCGTGATCGCCGGCGGGATCGTCGGCCTGCTGTTCCCGCCGAGCATCATCGCCTCGGCGGCCGTCGGGGCAGCCGGCGGCGGGATCTGGGGCAAGGTGAGGGACAAGGGCTTCCAGGACTCCGACCTCAAGGCCGTCGGTGAGAGCCTGGACCCGGGAACGTCCGCGATCATCGCCATCGCCGAGGACCGCGTCATCGAGCGGCTGCAGAAGGGGCTGGAGGGCTACCGGAACCTGGCCCGGCACGCGGTCAGCGCCGAAGCCGCCGCGGCCATCGTGGCGGAGGTGGAGGACAGGCCCCCGGACTCCCGAGCCGACTGACGCGCCCACGGACTGTGGAGGCGGGCAGGACCCACGTCGACCGGGCTTCCACAGGCTCGGCCCGGTCGGTGGTGCTGCCGCTTGCCCTGGCTCAGTTCATCGCCAGC
>JBOGDY010000175.1:0-5388 GCA_050742955.1 Actinomycetes bacterium
GGGCCGACCCGACGCACGAGCCGGAAGGGGCGACGACCACGTCGTACGGGGAGAAGGTGTCCACGTGGTGACGCACCAGGGGAAGCGCTTCGCGCTGGTAGCCGGTGTTGACGTGCATCTGACCGCAGCACGTCTGCCGCTCTGGGAACACCACCTCGTGACCGAGCCGCTCCAGCAGGGTGACGGTGGCCCTGCCGACCGCGGGGAACAGCCCGTCGGCCAGGCAGGTGACGAACAGCGCGATCCGCACGGGCGGCTCCTCCCGGCGGCCCACCCTACGCAGGCCCTGGGAACGCCCCGTCGTCGCCGGGTCGATCTTGACATGCAACTAAAAGGTTGCATAACTTGACCGGGTGCAGGACGGCGATGAGGTGTTCCACGCGCTGGCGGACCCCAGCCGCCGCCACCTCCTGGACCGGCTGCGGGAGCGAAACGGCCAGTCGCTGAGCGAGCTCTGCGCCGGCCTCGACATGACCCGCCAAGCGGTCAGCAAGCACCTCGGTGTGCTCGAGCGGGCCCACCTCGTGGTGGTGTTCCGCGACGGTCGAGAGCGGCGGCACTACCTCAACCCTGCCCCGATCGCCCACGTCGCCGCGCGGTGGATCGCGACCTACGAGCGGGCGCGGGTGAGCGCGCTCGCGGACCTGAAGAGACGGCTGGAAGGAGAGTCCGATGGCTGAGGCAGCCTTCGTCTACGAGAACGAGATCGCCACCACACCGCAGCGGCTCTGGGACGCGCTGACCACCGGCGAGCTGACCCGGCAGTACTGGTTCGACCGGCGCATCGAGTCGGACTGGCGGGTCGGCTCGTCGGTGCTGTTCTACGACGGCGCGAGCAACACCGTGACCGACAGCGGACAGGTCCTGGAGGCCGACCCCCCGCACCGGCTGTCCTACACGTTCCGCTACGAGGAGCCGGGCGGCGGCGGGGTCGGTGACAGGTCCGAGCGCGGCGGGGACGACCGGCCGTTCACGAGGGTGACGTTCGAGATCACGCCGCTGGAGGACGACCGGGTGCGGCTGCGCCTCGTCCACGACCGCCTCGAGCACCCGGAGGACGTCCAGGGCTGGCGCGAGGGGTGGTCGCCGATCCTCGCCAACCTGCATGTCTTCGCCGAGAAGGGTGCGCTCTAGCCGGGGAAGACGTCGACCGCGGGCGGCGGGTCGGCGGCGGAGTGGAGTGCCCAGTAGCGCTCGGCGATCTGGTCGACGTCCAGGGCCTTCGGTCCGGACAGCACGCCGTCGATGGTGACCGTGCTCACCCGCACGCCGTCGGGAGCCAGCTCCTTGGCGAGGGACAGGGCCAGGTTCCGCAGCCCGGCCTTGGCGATGCCGACGGCGGGGGCGCTCGTCGAGCCCCGGTCGGCGGCGACGCTGCCGGTGAGCAGGATCGTCCCGCTCCCCGCCGTACGCATCGCCGGCGCGACCTCCTGCACCGAGACCATCCCCCCGACCACCCCGACGTCGAGAGCGAGCCGCAGCCCGGACGCCGGGAGGGTGAGGCCGGAGCCCTCGACGTAGGCCGAGCCGTTGAACACCAGGACCGTCGCCGGTCCCAGCTCGTCCGCCAGCTCGCGGAGTGCGGCGCGTAGGGCGGCCTCGTCGCCCACGTCCCCGGCGGCCACTGCGACCTGCGGCGCGCCGGCGGCCAGCACCGCGGCCGCCAGATCACCGGCCCGGTCGGCCGAGCGGGCGACGAGCCCCACCGCGAAGCCCTGGCGGGCGAACCGGAGCGCCACCGCACGGCCCAGTCCCGGCCCGGCCGCGACGACGACGAGTACGTCAGTCACAGTGCGGCCTCCGGCCCCCGGCGCAGCAGCCAGCAGTGCGGGCCACCGCCCGGGACGTCGGCATCCAGGGCCGGGGCGAACCCGAGCCGGGCGTAGAAGCGCACGTTGGCCTCGCTGGCGGTCTCGAGCCAGGTCGCGAGCCCGGCGCGGTCGGCCGCGGCCAGGATCGGGCCCAGCACCGCCCGCCCGAGGCCCTGACCCTGGCGGGCGGGCGTGGTGGCCAGGACGCCCAGGTACCAGCGGGGCGGGGTGCCGTCCGGGACCTTCATGACCGTGTCGAACTCCTCCCAGCGGGTCCGCTCCGTGGCGGTGAAGCCGGCCTGTACGCCGGCCCAGCGCGCCTCGGCGGGCGGCCCGTAGAGACCGCCCGGAGGGTCCCACATCGCGACCGCGTCGCCGTCGTCGGCGACCCAGACCTCACCGCCTTCGAGGCGCAGGTCCAGCAGCAGCCCGAAGAAGGCAGGTGCGCAGGTCAGATAGCGGTCGTCTGCGGGCCACACCCAGCGCAGCAGCGGATCGACGGCGAAGGCGGCGACCACGCTGGCCACGGACCGCTCCCGGTCCCGCGGCTCGGCACGGCGGACGGCGGTCATGACCGGGCCAGCCTGGCCGATCGGGTGAAGATTGCGCAACGGACCGCGTTCGCTTCCGGCGTACCGGTAGCGGAACACGGTTGGGTGGGACGAAGTTGGTTCCGATGAGAACGGAACGGACGCCACAGTGAACGGTCTGCATGCGGGTCTAGCATGCTGAGGGACAGGAGGACGGCCTCGCCAGGGTCGTCCGCACCACCTGCCCGACCGCTCTAGCCAAGGAGCGAATAGATGTTCGAGAGATTCACCGACCGCGCGCGGCGGGTTGTCGTCCTGGCCCAGGAAGAGGCCCGGATGCTCAACCACAACTACATCGGGACCGAGCACATCCTGCTCGGCCTGATCCACGAGGGGGAGGGTGTCGCCGCCAAGGCCTTGGAGTCGCTCGGCATCTCGCTGGAGGCTGTCCGCAGCCAGGTCGAGGAGATCATCGGGCAGGGCCAGCAGGCGCCGTCCGGTCACATCCCGTTCACGCCGCGGGCCAAGAAGGTCCTCGAGCTGAGCCTGCGCGAGGCGCTGCAGCTCGGCCACAACTACATCGGGACCGAGCACATCCTGCTCGGCCTCATCCGTGAGGGCGAGGGAGTGGCCGCCCAGGTGCTGGTCAAGCTCGGCGCCGACCTCAACCGGGTCCGCCAGCAGGTCATCCAGCTGCTGTCCGGCTACCAGGGCAAGGAGACCGCCGCGGCCGGCGGCCCCGCCGAGGGCGCGCCGTCGACCTCCCTGGTGCTCGACCAGTTCGGCCGGAACCTGACCCAGGCAGCGCGCGAGGGCAAGCTCGACCCGGTCATCGGTCGCGAGAAGGAGATCGAGCGGGTCATGCAGGTGCTGTCCCGCCGCACCAAGAACAACCCCGTCCTCATCGGCGAGCCCGGCGTCGGCAAGACCGCCGTCGTCGAGGGCCTCTCGCAGGGCATCGTCAAGGGCGAGGTCCCGGAGACGCTGAAGGACAAGCAGCTCTACACGCTCGACCTCGGCGCGCTCGTCGCCGGCAGCCGCTACCGCGGTGACTTCGAGGAGCGGCTGAAGAAGGTCCTCAAGGAGATCCGCACCCGCGGCGACATCATCCTGTTCATCGACGAGCTGCACACGCTGGTCGGCGCGGGCGCCGCCGAGGGCGCGATCGACGCGGCGTCGATCCTCAAGCCCATGCTGGCCCGTGGCGAGCTGCAGACCATCGGTGCGACCACGCTCGACGAGTACCGCAAGCACCTCGAGAAGGACGCCGCCCTCGAGCGGCGGTTCCAGCCGATCCAGGTGGCCGAGCCGACACTGGCCCACACCATCGAGATCCTCAAGGGCCTGCGCGACCGCTACGAGGCCCACCACCGGGTCTCCATCACCGACGGCGCCCTCGTCGCAGCGGCAACTCTCGCCGACCGCTACATCTCCGACCGCTTCCTGCCCGACAAGGCGATCGACCTCATCGACGAGGCCGGCTCGCGGATGCGCATCCGCCGGATGACCGCGCCGCCGGACCTGCGCGAGTTCGACGAGCGCATCGCCGGCGTGCGGCGCGACAAGGAGTCGGCCATCGACGCGCAGGACTTCGAGAAGGCCGCGTCGTTGCGCGACCGGGAGAAGACCCTGCTGCAGGAGAAGGGCCAGCGGGAGAAGGAGTGGAAGGCCGGCGACATGGACGTCGTGGCCGAGGTCGACGAGGAGCTCATCGCCGAGGTCCTCGCCACCGCCACCGGCATCCCCGTCTTCAAGCTGACCGAGGAGGAGTCTCAGCGGCTGCTGCGCATGGAGGACGAGCTGCACAAGCGCGTCATCGGCCAGCAGCAGGCCATCAAGGCGCTGTCGCAGGCGATCCGGCGCACCCGGGCCGGCCTGAAGGACCCCAAGCGTCCCGGTGGCTCGTTCATCTTCGCCGGCCCGTCCGGCGTCGGTAAGACCGAGCTGTCCAAGACGCTGGCCGAGTTCCTGTTCGGCGACGAGGGCTCCCTGATCCAGCTCGACATGTCGGAGTTCTCCGAGAAGCACACCGTGTCGCGGCTGTTCGGCTCGCCTCCTGGCTACGTCGGCTACGAGGAGGGCGGCCAGCTCACCGAGAAGGTGCGCCGCAAGCCGTTCTCCGTGGTCCTCTTCGACGAGGTCGAGAAGGCCCACGCGGACATCTTCAACTCGCTGCTGCAGATCCTCGAGGACGGCCGGCTGACCGACTCGCAGGGCCGGGTGGTGGACTTCAAGAACACCGTGATCATCATGACCACCAACCTCGGCACCCGCGACATCTCCAAGGGCTTCAACCTGGGCTTTGCCAGCGATGAGGTGACGTCGAGCTACGAGCGGATGAAGAACAAGGTGCAGGACGAGCTCAAGCAGCACTTCCGGCCCGAGTTCCTCAACCGCATCGACGACATCGTCGTGTTCCACCAGCTGACGCCGGAGGAGATCGTCAAGATCGTCGACCTCATGCTGGCCAAGCTCGACGAGCGGCTGCACGACAAGGACATGGGCCTCGAGCTCACCGCGGCCGCCAAGGAGCTGCTGGCGAAGAAGGGCTACGACCCGGTCCTGGGTGCCCGGCCGCTGCGCCGGACCATCCAGCGCGAGATCGAGGACGTCCTGTCGGAGAAGATCCTCTTCGGCGAGGTGCGGCCCGGCCAGATCGTGCTGGTCGACGCCGCGGGCGAGGGTGACGAGGCGCAGTTCACCTTCGTCGGCGAGACCAAGGCGGCGCTGCCCGACGCGCCCCCGGTGGAGACCGCCGGCCAGCAGGAATAGCTCCACCCTGTACGACGAGCAGAGGGCCCGCCCCGGACACGGTCCGCGGCGGGCCCTCGTCGTGGCGTCAGCCGGGCGGACCAAGATCCTTTGTACACATCCGGGGCCTTCCACCCGCCCTCAAGCCACCGGATTTGTACAAGGCTCATGAGCTCAGGGCGGCGTCGGGGGCGGCGGCGTGGGCGGCGGCGTCGGGGACGGCGAGACGCCTTCCGGCAGCCGGAAGCTGCCCGGGCCGGCCGGCTCGACCAGGCCGTCGGCGACCAGGCCGGCCA
>JBOGDY010000176.1:0-5365 GCA_050742955.1 Actinomycetes bacterium
ACTGCACCTTCGGGGCCTTGTGCCCGAGCAGCAGGCCGGCCACGACCACGGCGAGCACGCCGCTGGCGTGGATGGCCTCCGCCGGCAGGTAGGCGAGGAACGGGGCGACGAGCGAGATCGTGGTGTCGAGGACGGGGTCCTGAACCCCCCGGCGTACGACGGTGAGCAGCGCCGCCACCAGCAGGCCGACCAGCAGCCCACCCACCGCGGCTATGACGAAGTCGACGGTCACGTCCCAGACGGTCACGCTGGCCGTGATGCCCAGGATGGCGGTGCGCAGGGCGACCAGCGCGGTCGCGTCGTTGAGCAGGCTCTCGCCCTCGAGGATCGACACGATGCGCCGCGGCATGCCCACCTTCCGGGCGACCGTGGTCGCGGCGACGGCATCCGGCGGCGCGACCACCGCGCCCAGCGCGAGCCCCGCGGCCAGCGGGATGTCCGGGACGACCCGCCAGGCGACGAGGCCGACGGTCAGCGTCGTGAAGGCGACCGCGCCCACGGACAGGATCGGGATCGCGTGGTTGTTGGCCCGGACGTCCACCAGCGACGTGCGCAGCGCCGCGGCGTAGAGCAGCGGCGGCAGCAGCCCGAAGAGCACGACGTCGGGGTTCAGGTCGTACTCCGGGACCCCCGGCACGAGCGAGCCGACGACTCCCACGACCACGAGCACCAGGGGAGCGGAACGCCCGAGCCGCCGCGCCGCTCCGGCGATCACGGCGACGGTCACGACGAGGGCGAGGATCTCGACGGCCTGGCGCACGGAACAATCATCGCCGTCCCGCGGCGATGCATTCCCCTCGGCTGCCTTGCCGCCTACTCCGGCTCGTTCGCGGCGTCACCGACGTGGTGGCCGACGCGATAGGGCTCGCTGACCCCGGCGTAGGCGAGGTGCGCGACCAGTCCCTCCGCCGCGTGGTCGAGGTTGTGGCAGTGGTCCATCCAGACGCCGGGGTTGTCCGCGACGAAGGCGACCTCGAAGGTCTCGCCGTCCTCCACGTTGAGCGAGTCGACCCACCAAGGGCTGCCGGTGGCCTCGACCCCGTCGCGGCTGAGCACGACCGCGTGGTGCCCGTGCAGGTGCATCGGATGCACGTCGCCGCTGCCGTTGCTGATGGTCATCCGTACGACGTCGCCCTCGGCAACGATGAACATCGGTATGTCGGGGAACAGCTTGCCGTTGATCGACCACCAGAAGCCGGGCCTGCCGTCGACGAACCCGGGGCGGCGCCCGATCCGGAAGTCGAACCGGCGGTCGGCCTGCTCGGGGTCGAACGGCAGGGCGGCGGGCGCGCCATAGGTCAGCAGGTCCAGCTGCTTCTTCGGCTCCTTCGAGGCCGCGGCGCGGGCGCCGTCGGGGCCGACCAGCATCGCGGTCCGGCCGCCGACGTCCAGCCGGACCGCCGACCCGTCCCGGGGCACGGTCGCCTCGACGTCGAACCGTCCGCCGGCCGGGACGAGCAGCAGGCGGTCCCGGACGTCGGTCGGGCTCTGCACGTACCTGCCGTCGACGGCCGTCACGCGGAACGGGCTCCCGCTCACCCACGAGCGCAGCGGGCCGTCGTCGGTGTTGACCACCCGGATCCGGACCCGTTCACCCGCGTCGGCGGGAAGGGTCTGCACGCCGGTGCGCCCCGCGAGGGTGCGCTTGCCGCTGTAGGAGTGGAAGGCGGCGACGATGTCGGTCGTGACCGTCGGCGCGTCGCTCGCGGCCTCGGCAGGTTCCACGACCAGCGTCCCGAAGAGCCCGCCCTTCACCTGCTCGTGCGAGACCTGGTGGGAGTGGTACCAGTAGGTGCCGGCGTCCTCGGCGACGAACCGGTAGACGTGCCGGCCGCCGGCGGGCACGGCGTCCTGGGTGACGCCGGCAACGCCGTCCTCGGCGTTGGGCACGTCCACCCCGTGCCAGTGCAGCGTGGCGCCGTCGGGGACGTCCTTGTTGACGAGCGTGACCTCGACGAGGTCACCCTGCCGGACCCTGATCTCCGGGCCGGGCGAGCTGCCGTTGAGGGTGTAGCCGTCGACCTGCTCCCCGCTGGCGAGGTCGAAGCGCTGCCTTCGTGCCGTCAACGTGACCGCCACATCGGGCGCACTGCCCCGGGGACCGGTCAGGTCGGCGACGCTCGTGTCACCCGGCTGCGGGGGAGGTCCGTCCCAGCCGTGGTCGGCGTGACCCTCGCCGTGACCGGCGTGCGAGCCGACCGCCGGCCCGCCACCGAAGTCGGCGTAGCCCATGCCCATGACGGAGTACTGCGCCGGCACCCGGCTCGCCTGCCAGAAGTAGCCGAGGGGTGCCAGCACGACCACGGTGGCGGCGATCGCGAGGATCGGCCGCCACCGTGGTCCGTGACGCTGGGGAGGGGGCTGCTCAGACAGCAGCGGCCTCGGGCTTTTCCGTGCTCGTGGTGGCCGAGGTGGTCATCGCGACGCGCCGGCCCGTGAACAAGGCGAGCCCGAGGACCACGAACGCGTTGATGCCGTGCAGGGCCCCGAGGCCTCCGACCCCGAAGGCGAGCAGGCCGAGCACTACCTGGACGATGATCGCCAGGAACGTGAGGCCGGCCCACTTGACCCCGCCGGGGATCTTCGCGAAGAACGACACGATCAGCAGGATCAGGCCGAGCAGCGGCATCAGGTTGAAGCCGACGATGCCGTGCAGCGTGTGGCCGATGTTCCAGCCGTCGTTCTCGAGGTACGCCTTGTCGACGAGCTGCCCGTCGTCGATCTCGTTCAAGGTCAGGAACCAGCCCAGGGCGACGAACGACGCCTGGGCCACCACCCCGAGAGCGATGATCCCCGCAAGCACGCGATATGTGGACCTCATGGCTACTTCGACCCCTTGCGTCGTCGGAACCGGCCCGGGCGGTATCTCCCCCGTGCCCTTCGAGCAGGCCCGAAGCATAGACCCGCCGGTGCGGCGTGTCCGGGGAAATCCAGCGTGTCGAGCGACCACAGGACAGAGGGATGCCGGGCAAAGGGGACATCTCAGGCTGTACGCCGGGACGCCGCCTTCTTGGTCGCGGTGGCCCTCTTCGCCGCAGCCTTCTTCGTCGCGGCCTTCTTCCCGGTGGCCTTGGCCGCGGCCTTCTTGGCCGGCGCCTTGGCGCCGCCCTTGCCGGTCGCCGTCTTCTTCGCGCCCTTGCGGGCGGAAGCGGCCTCCCCTGACCCTTCGCTGGCCTCTCCGCGCTTCGTCTTGGCCTCGGCGACGCTGCGCCGCAGCGCGTCCATCAGGTCGACCACCTGCCCGGAGGACCGGGGCTGCTCGGTCGGCTGCTTGACCTCGTGACCGGCCGCCTTGGCCTCGATGACCTCCTCGAGCGCCTCCCGGTAGTGGTCGGAGAACTCGCCGGGCTCGAAGTCGCCCGAGAGCGCCGCGATGTAGGACTCTGCCATCGCCAGCTCCTGCGAGCGCACGCTGACGTCCTGGTCGAGGAAGTCGAAGCGCGCCTCGCGGACCTCGTCGGGCCACAGCAGCGTCTGCAGGACCAGCACCCCCTCGCGGGGACGGAGCATGGCGAGCCGTTCACGCTGGCGCAGGGCCACCTTGACGATGGCGACCTTGTCCGCCTTCTCCAGCGAGTCGCGCAGCAGCACGTAGGGCTTGGCGTCGGCGCCGGTGGGGTCGCAGTAGTAGGGCTTGCCGAACTGCACCGCGTCGACCTGCTCGGCGGGGACGAAGCTGAGCACCTCGACCGCCCGCGAGCTCGAGATCGGCAGGTTCGCGAAGTCCTCGTCGTCCAGCACGACCATCTCGCCGTCCGGCAGCTCATAGCCCTTGGCGATGTCGGCGTAGGCGACCTCCTCGCCGTCGACCGTGCAGACCCGCTTGTAGCGGATGCGGCCGCCGTCGTCGCGGTGCACCTGGCGGAACGAGACGTCCTTCTCCTCGGTCGCGCTGTAGAGGCGGACCGGGATCGACACCAGCCCGAAGGAGATCGCGCCCTTCCAGATGCTCTGCATGGCCCCATGATCTCCGTCCGGGGCCGGTCACGCCAGGTTTCTGGCCCGGACGGCGACACACCGCGCCGCCTCCCTGGTTCTGTCCAACCCCCGTGGCACCGTCGTCCGTGTAGACAAAGCCACTCGCGAGGGCGGGTGGTCTGGGACCGAGGCCCGTGAGGGGTGAGCGCGATGCCGACGACCTTCGCCACGACCGTGCGCTTCTGCACGACCTGCCGGGCCGACGTCGGGTTCGAGCAGCCGGAGTGCCTCGACGGCCACGGCGGCGACTGCCCCGAACGGGTCTGCGTCGCGTGCGGCGAGGCGTTCCTGGTGGGTTTCGCGCCGCCGGAGGCGCCTGCGGCCCGCTTCCGCAGCGTGGCCTGACCCGGGTTCCGCGCGGTGGCCGACGGGAAGGACGACCTACCCCGGCACATCCGGCTCGGCAACGTGCTGCTCGTCGCCGCCGAGGACGTCATCTACGTCGGCATCGCCGTCCTGCTCTGCGTCGCGGCTGGTGTCCTGCTGTTCGACACCGCGACGGACTTCGCCGACCTCGGGTCCGGCAACGTCGACGACATCGTCGTGAACGTCCTCGACCGGCTGTTGCTGATCTTCATCGTGGTCGAGCTGTTGTTCGCCGTCCGGGTGATCCTGCGCAAGCGCGAGATCATCGCCGAGCCGTTCCTGATCGTCGGCATCATCGCCTCGATCAAGGAGATCATCGTGCTCTCGGTCGAGGCGGCCGAGCTGCTGGGCGACGAGCAACAGTTCCAGAACGCCGTTCTCGAGATCGGCATCCTCGGTGTCCTCGTGCTGGTCCTGGCCGGCGCCGCCGTACTGCTTCGGGCCAAGGAGCGCGAGCCCGAGGAGGGCGACCAGGGCGAGCGGCGTCGTGAGGAGCGCGACGACAGCGAGGCGCTGGGGGTCCCCGGCGCCCCACCCACAGATTGACGTCGGGCCCGGGTGGGTGCCCGGCACGGTGACATACTCGCTGCGGTGACCGCCGACGCGACCGTGCTGACGCCGGCGACCCGGCGTACCCGGGCTGTGCCGCGAGCCGCACTCGTCGACCGCAACACCGCCATCACCGCGGTAAGCGTGGGATGGGTGCCGTTGGTGCTGCTGCTCGACCAGGGTGCCGGCATCTGGGCCCAGCGCCTGCTGGGGCTGGGGACCTGGGTCCTGCTGCTGGCGATCCTGCGGGGCGAGTCGGCCCTGGTCCGCGCGCAGGTCGCCGTCGTCGTGGCCTTCGCGACCGCGGTGGAATACACGTTCTCCCCGCTGCTCGAGGTCTACGTCTACCGGCTCGACAACGTGCCGGCCTTCGTGCCCCCCGGCCATGGGCTGGTCTACCTGTGCGCGCTGGCCCTCGGGCGGACACCGTTCTTCCGGGTCCACTGGTCGCGGCTGGTGGTGGCCACCGTCG
>JBOGDY010000177.1:0-5363 GCA_050742955.1 Actinomycetes bacterium
CCTCGACGAACGCGCGCAGCGCAGAGGTCGCCTCGCTGTAGACCACTCCCCCGCCCGCGACGAGCAGGGGCCGGCGGGCGGCCCGGAACGCCTCGACCGCACGTGCCAGCGCCGCCGGATCGGGCACCGGCCTCGCGACGTGCCACACCCGCGGCGCGAACAGGTCGAGGGGCCAGTCGTGCGCCTCGGCCTGCACGTCCTGGGGCAGCGCCAGCGTCACCGCACCGGTGTCAGCCGGGTCGGTCAGCACCCGCATCGCCGCCAGCAGAGTCCCCGGCAGCTGCTCCGGGCGGCTCACCCGGTCGAAGAACCGCGACACCGGGCGGAACACGTCGTTGACGGACACGTCGTACGACGTGGGGTGCTCGAGCTCCTGCAGCACCGGGCGGGCGACCCGGGTGGCGAAGACGTCGCCGGGCAGCAGCAGCACCGGCAACCGGTTGACCGTCGCCAGGGCCGCGCCGGTGACCATGTTGGTCGAGCCCGGGCCGACCGACGCGGTGCAGGCCAGGGTCGAGAGCCGGTTGCGCATCCGCGCGAACCCCGCGGCGGCGTGCACCATGCCCTGCTCGTTGCGCCCCTGGTGGTAGGGCAGCGCGCCGGGGTCGGCCAGCTCGGCCTCTAGCAGGGCCTGGCCGACGCCCGCGACGTTACCGTGCCCGAAGATGCCGAAGCAGCCCTCGACGAGCCGGTGTGTCACGCCGTCGCGCTCGCTGCGCTGTGCGGTCAGGAACCGCACGAGGGCCTGACCGACGGTCAGCCGCACCGTCCGCCCGGTAGTCATGACGTCTCGCTGGTGTAGAACGGCAGCCTCGGGTCCACGTCCTGGTCCTCCCAGGTCCGGCGGACCCATGCGTGCGCCGGGTCGTCGCAGATCGCCCAGGCGCGCTCGCTGCCCGGTCCCGCCATCACGTTGAGGTAGTAGAGGTCATAGCCCGGCGCCGCCATCGACGGGCCGTGCCAGCCGTGCGGCACCAGGACGACGTCGCCGCTGCGCACCTCGGCGAGGACGTCCACCGGCCGGTCGGGGGTGCCGTAGACCCGCTGGTAGGCCAGTCCCGGTCCGTCCGGACCGTCAGCCACCTCGAAGTAGTAGATCTCCTCGAGCTCGCTCTCGGGCGCTGGCCACCCACGGGTCTCGTCGTGCTTGTGCGGCGGGTAGGACGACCAGTTGCCGGCGGGTGTGAGCACCTCGCAGGCGATGATGCTGTCCGCCTCCAGCCGGTCGGGGGTGGCGAAGTTGTTGACCTGCCGGGAGGCGGCGCCGGCGCCGCGCAGCTCCACCGCGACGTCGCCGGCCGGCACGTGGCGGAACGGCAACCGCCGCGACGCCCGGGCGGTGAGGACGGCGAAGCGGCCACCGCCGGCGGTGGACACCGTGACGTGGGAGTCGCGGGGCACGTAGGCGAAGTCGGTCACCGCGTCGAAGACGCCGGTCCGTCCGGCCAGCTCGGCCTTCTCCCCGTCGCAGTCGACCGCGCACGACCCGGCCAGCGGGAGCACGACGAGCTCGTCCTCACCACTGCTGAGGGTCTCGACGCCGCCGGGTCCGAGCGCCAGGACCACCAGCCCGGCATGCGCCCACCCGGCCGTCGCCGGGGTCAGGTCGACCCTCCGGGCGCCGGTGGACAGGCTGCCGGCCGGCCGGTGCAGCGTCGGGCCGCTCACGGGGCGCTCCGGGCCGGGGCGCGCACCAGGGACGCTGCCTTGTCGGTCGCCGTGGCCACGTCGCCGTCGGGCGGGTAGAGCAGGGCGCGGCCCACCACCAGCCCGAGCACGCCGGGGAGCGCGAGCGCCTGCTCCCACTCCGCGTAGGTCTGCTCGGGCGACACGTCGGGGTCGCCGCCGAGCAGCAGCGTCGGCAGCGTCGTGGCCGCCATGACCGCCTCCATGCCGTCGACGACGGGCAGCTTGAGCCAGGTGTAGGCGCTGGTGCCGCCCAGCCCGGACGCCACGCAGACGGACCGCACCACCGCCTCGGTGGACCGGTCGTTGCGCACTCGGCCGTCGAGCCGGTGGGCGAGGAACGGTTCGACCAGCGCGACCAGCCGCCGGGCCGCGAGATCGTCGACCGCCCGGGCGGCCGACTCGAGCGTCGCCGCGGTCGCCGGATCATCGAGGTCGATGCGGAGGAGCATCTTGCCCCCGTCGAAACCGTGCGCTGCCACGGCCGCCGCGGTGCACGCGGTGAAGCGGTCGTCGACCTCGAAGGCGGAGCCCTGCAGGCCGCCGCGGTTCATCGACGCGAGCACGACCTTGTCGTCGAGGGCGCCGAGCAGCAGCAGGTCCTCGAGGACGTCGGCCGTGCCCAGGACACCGTCCACGCCGGGCCGCGCCAGCGCGATGACAAGCCGGCGCAGCAGCTCGTGGCGGTCGGCCATCGCCATCGGCGCACCTCGCACCGCCAGCGCGTTGCGCGCCGGGTGGTCGGCCGCGACGAGCATCAGCCGGCCCGACGCGTCGAGCACCTGGCGCCGCCGGCGCCGGGCCGCCGCCTCGGCCACGGACTCGGGGTGGTGGGCGCGCAGGTCGCGCAGCCGATCGAGGTCCAGGTCAGGCACGGGCCACCTCCCGTACGCCGTGGAGCAGCGCCGTCTCGACCTCGTCGGTCGTGGGCATCGCGGTCGAGCACTCCAGCCGGGAGGCGACGATGGCCCCCGCGGTGTTGGCGAAGCCCACCACCCGCTCGAGCGGCCAGCCGGCGAGCAGCCCGTGGCAGAGGGCGCCGCCGAAGCCGTCGCCGGCGCCGAGGCCATTGACGACGTCGACGTCGACCGGCGGCACCTCGACGACCTCATCGCGGGTCCGGGCGAGGACCCCCTTGGGCCCCTGCTTGACCACGGCGAGCTCGACGCCGCGGTCGAGCAGCGCCTCCGCGGCGCGCCCCGGGTCACGCTCACCGACCGCGGTCTCGCACTCGTCGAGGTTGCCGACGGCGACCGTGACGTGCTCGAGGGCGCGTCCGACCTGCTCACTCGCCGCCGCCCGGGACTCCCAGAACATCGGGCGGTAGTCGAGGTCGAGGACGGTGACCGGCCGCCGGCCGCGGGCCGCCCACGCCGCGTGGTGGGCCGACCGGCTCGGCTCCTGCGAGAGCCCGGTGCCGGTGGCCCAGAAGACGCCCGCTCCGCGAACCGCCTCGAGGTCGAGCTCGGCCGCGTGGATCTCGAGGTCCGGCGCCTTGGGAAAACGGTAGAACCAGAGAGGGAACTCGTCGGGCGGGAAGATCTCGCAGAACGTGACCGGGGTCGGCAGGCCGCTCACCGCTGTGACGAACGCGTCGTCGACCGACAGCTCGCGCAGCGCCTTGTGCACGAAGCGTCCGAACGGGTCGTCACCGGTGCGGGTGATGACCGCGGCCCGGCGACCGTGGCGGGCCGCGGCCACCGCCACGTTCGTCGCGCTGCCACCGAGGTACTTGCCGAAGGTCTCGACGTCCTCGAGGCCTACGCCGGTCTGCAGGGGATAGATGTCGACGCCGACCCGGCCGATCGTCAGCACGTCGTAGGCACTCATCCGGCCAGCCCCCGCAGGTAGTCGATGCTGGCCCGCACGTCCCCGAGGGGGCCGTCGCCGTCCGGTTCGCCGTCCAGCACGGTGTCCTGCTCCAGGACGTACCAGCCGGTGTAGCCCGCGGACTCCAACGCCTTCACGATGCCTGCGATGTCCAGGTCGCCCTGGCCGAGCGGGCGGTACATGCCGCCACGGACCGCCTCGGCATAGCCCACCTCCCTCGCACGCACCCGGGCGGCGGAGTCGGCGTCGACGTCCTTGAGGTGAGTGTGGGCGATCCGCTCGGGGGCCTGCCGGGCCAGCTCGCCCGGGTCGGTGCCGCCGATGAGCAGGTGACCGGTGTCCAGGCACAGCGGCACCGACGAGTGCTCGAGGACCCGAGCGACCTCGTCGTACCGCTCGACGACCGTGCCGACGTGCGGATGCAGGCACACCCGCACCCCCCGCCCGGCCGCGTGCGCGGCGAGCCGGTCGAGGTCGGCCAGCAGCGTCCGCCACGCCTTGTCGTCGAGATCGGGCCGGGCGTCGTAGCCGTCGAGACCGGTCGCGGCCGCCAGCACCAGCACTCCGGCCCCGGCGGCGACGAGACCGTCCAGCGCCCGGTCGACCTCGGGCAGCGGGTCGTGGCCGGGCTCGTGCAGCACCACCGGCACGAAGCCGCCGACCGCCACCATGCCGTGAGCCGCGAGGGTCGCCGCCCTGGTCGCCGGGTCACCGAGCAGGAAGCCGTCCGGGCCGAGCTCGGTCGCGGACAGGCCGACGGTCCGCATCTCGGCCAGCACCCGGTCGGCGTCGAGCTGGTGGCCCCAGCCCGGCACCTCGCACACGCCCCACGAGATCGGGGCGCCGGCGATCCGCGCGTCCAGGCCGCGACCGGCCGGGTGCACGTCCTTGTCCGTGCCCGCGGTCACCGGCGGACCTCGTCGACCTGGACCGGGCGGTGCTCGGCGCGGGAGCGCTCGCACGCCTCGGCGATGTAGAACGCCTCGAGCGCGTCGGCGACCGTGCAGGACACCTCTGCCCGGCCGGCGACGATCTCGGCGAACGCGGACAGCTCTGCGACGTAGGCCGGCCCGAACCGCTCGATGAACAGCGGATAGGGCGTGGCGGAGGGGAAGGTGACGCCGGGCTCGACCGAGCGCAGCGGCAGCCGCTCGTCGAGGCCGACGGAGATGCTGTCCTTCGAGCCGAGGACCTCCAGCCGCACGTCGTAGCCGCGGGCGTTGTAGCGCGTGGTCGACACCACGGCGAACGTGCCGTCGGTGAGGGTCAGGACGACGGCGGCGACGTCGACGTCGCCGACGTCCCTGAAGAAGTCCGCACCGCGGTTGGCCCCGACCGCGTAGACCTCGCGCACCTCCTGCCCGCTGACCCACCGGATGCTGTCGAAGTCGTGCACGCCGCAGTCGCGGAAGATGCCGCCGGAGGCCGCGACGTAGTCGGGCGTGGGCGGCGCCGGGTCGAGGGTGCCGGAGCGCATCGTGTGGACCCAGCCCAGCGACCCGGAGGCGACGGCCTCGCGGGCCGCCCGGTAGCCGGCGTCGAACCGCCGCTGGAAGCCGATCTGGACGGGGACCTCGGAGTGACCGACCTTGTCCATCACCGCCAGCGTGCCGTCGACGTCGGGTGCCACCGGCTTCTCGCAGAACACCGGCACGCCCGCATCGACGCCCTGGAGGACCAGCGACGCGTGGGCATCGGTGGCCGCGGCGATGACGAGGCCGTCGATGCCCACGCTGCCGTCGCCGAACAGCGCGTCGGGCGACTCGACGGCCTCGACGCCGAGACGGTCTGCGACCTCGCGGGCCCGGGCAGGCACGGCGTCGGCGACCACCAGGTGCTCGATCTCC
>JBOGDY010000178.1:0-5310 GCA_050742955.1 Actinomycetes bacterium
GCAGCCGTTCCACGGTCAGCGGGTCGCCGGACGGCAGCCGCACGTCGTGCTTGGCGACGTGGTCGGCCAGGTCGTCGAGACGCTGCTGGTCGTCCGGGTAACGCTCGCGGAAGCGGGTGGTGCGCTCCCGGACCCGTCCGTACGTCGCGGCGTAGACGTCGTCGGGGGAGCGGTCCAGCGGCGGAAGGCCCCCGGTGACGACGGCCTGCTGCACGCCGTCAGGCGCCAACGAGAGATAGGTGAGGGTGGCGAAGCCGCCGAAGCTCTGGCCGAGAACCGTCCACCGCTGGTCGCCGAGCAGCTCGCGCCGGACGAGCTCGGCGTCGCGCACGATCGAGTCGGCGCGGAAGTGGGTGAGGTAGCGGGCCTGCTCGGCAGGGGATCCGAGCCGGGCCAGGGTCTGCCGGGTCGCCGGTGTGGACCGGCCGGTGCCGCGCTGGTCGAGCAGCAGCACCCGGTGGTCCTGCAGCGCCCGTCCCAGCCAGCCGGACCGCCCCGCCGGCCGTGGCGACCGCCCACCGGGACCGCCCTGCAGGAACACCATCCACGGCAGGTCGCTGTCCCGCTTGCGGGGCGCGACCACCTCGCGGGCGAAGACATCGATCTCGCCGGCTGCCGGGACGTCGTGGTCGAGCGGGACACGGAACTCGTGATCGGTCAGCAGCAGACCCGGCAACCGGTGTGTGGAGCGGCGCATGCCCACGACGGTAGCGGCGAGCGGTCTGCTTGACTGCCCGGCATGCTTCCGTGGAAGGGCGACCTCGCCGGCCGGCTGGACCAGACCACGATCACCTCCGAGCTGCTGCGCGGCAACCCGCTGGGTGACCCGTACGAGCGGCCGCTGTGGGTCTACCTGCCTCCGGGCTACGACGAGTCCGAGGCGCGCTACCCGGCGGTCTACGTGATCCAGGGCTACACCGGGCATGTGGGCATGTGGGCCAACCGCACGGCGTACCGCCAGCCGTTCGTGGAGACGGCGGACGCGGTGTTCGCCTCCGGCGAGGCACCGCCGTGCATCGTCGTGTACGTCGATGCGTGGACCGCCTACGGCGGCTCGCAGTTCGTCGACTCGCCAGGCACCGGGCCCTACCACTCCTACCTCTGCGACGAGGTGGTCCCGTGGGTCGACTCGCACTACCGCACCGTCGCCGACCGCGAGTCGCGGGCGATCAGCGGCAAGTCAAGCGGCGGCTTCGGCGCGATGATCACGCCGATGCTGCGTCCGGACCTGTTCGGGGCGCTGGCGACCCATGCCGGCGACTCGCTCTACGAGCTGTCCTACGTCCCCGAGTTCGCCAAGGCGGTGCGGCTGCTGCGCGACTACGACGGTGACATCCTCCGCTGGTGGGACGACTTCCGGTCTCGCGTCTCGTTCACCAAGGACGCCGACAACGTCCTGCTCATCACGCTGGGCTGCAGCGCGGCCTTCTCCGCGAGCGACGACGGCTCGGTCCAGCTGCCCTTCGACCCGAGGACGGGAGAGCTGCGGCCCGACGTGTGGCAGCGGTGGCTCGACTGGGACCCGGTCCGGATGGTCGACGGGCACGTGGACGCGCTGCGGTCCCTGCGGGCGGTGTGGATCGACGCCGGCACCCGGGACGAGTGGTTCCTGGACCTGGGGGCGCAGGCCTTCCGCGCCGGACTGGACCGGATCGGGCTGCCGGCCGACCGGGTCCAGTTCGAGCTGTTCGACGCCACCCACATGGGCATCGACTACCGCTACCCGCTCGCGCTGTCCTGGCTCGCCCACCGCCTGGCCCGCTGACCCCTCCCCCCTTCCAGGAGTCGATCATGCGCAAGTGGTCGCCCTCCCAGCGGGGAGACCGACCACGTGCGCATGATGAACGGGGGGTGGGGGTGGTCCGGTAGCGTCCACAGTCGCGGGAGCACACGCACAGCAGGAGGACAGCATGGCGATCGTCGTCGGATACGTTCCGCGGGCCGAGGGCCGGGCGGCGCTGCGCCGCGCGGCCGAGGAGGCCCGCCTGCGCTCGACCAGGCTGGTGGTGATCAACTCCAACCGCGGCGGCAGCCACCTCGACGACGAGGACGCCGTCCGCCACGAGCGTGAGCTCGTCGAGGTGCGCGAGCAGCTCGCGCGGGAGGGCATCGAGCACGAGGTCCGGCAGCTGGTGCGTGGGCTCGACCCCGCCGACGACCTCATCGCGGTCGCCGAGGAGGTCGGGGCCGACTTCATCGTCATCGGGCTCCGCAGGCGCACGCCGGTCGGAAAGCTGATCCTCGGCAGCAACGCCCAGCGGATCCTGCTCGACGCGCCGTGCCCCGTCCTCGCCGTCAAGGCGATGGACGACTAGCGCCGTGGCCGCCCCTCGATCGCTGCACATCACCGGTGACGAGGAGGCTGACGGCCTGCTCGACCGGGACGCGTTCGCACTGCTGGCGGGCATGCTGCTGGACCAACAGGTGCCGATGGAGTCGGCCTTCGCCGGCCCGCTCAAGATCGCCGAGCGGCTCGGCGTCGACCGGCTCGACCCGGCGGCGATCGCCGGCCACGACCCGCAGGTCTTCGCCGACCTGTGTGCCCGGCCACCCGCCGTACACCGCTTCCCGGGCAGCATGGCCGGCCGCCTTCAGGCGCTCGCCCGCACGGTGGTGGAGCTGTATGGCGGGGACGCCGCCAACCTCTGGGCCGACGCGGGCACCGGCGCCGAGCTGCTGGCCCGGTTGGAGGACCTGCCGGGCTTCGGTCCGAACAAGGCCCGCATCTTCCTGGCACTCCTCGGCAAGCAGTGCGGGGTCCGACCCGAGGGCTGGCGTGAGGCGGCCGGTCCCTACGGCGAGGACGGCTCGCGTCGCTCGGTGGCCGACGTGACCGACGGGGAGTCGCTGGCGGCCGTCCGGGCGTTCAAGAAAGAGGCAAAGCGAGCGGCAAAGGCGCGCTGACCGACCCAAACGGCCTCGTTTCCACTGGTCGGCGGCTAGCCTCGTCCCATCGTGACTCTGGAGGCTGGCAGCACCGTGACGGACCGATGGGCGGGGGTCCGGTGACGGAACCGGTCCGACGCATCGTGCCGCTGGGCCCCACCGACAGCGCCCTCCTCGAGACGTTGGTCATGGAGGCGCCGGTCGCGTTCGCCTTCTACGACACCGACCTGCGCTACCGCCGCATCAACCGGATGCTGGCCGACATCAACGACGTCCCGATGGCCGACCACATCGGTCGACGGCCGTCCGAGGTGCTGTCCGTCGAGCTCGGCAGCGCGATCGAGGCCCGCCTCGAGCAGGTCCTCCGGACCGGGCTGATGATCTTCGATGACGACTTCACGGCGACCTCGCCGATCAACGGTGAGCTCAGCCACTACCAGTCGCAGTGGTACCCCGCCCGCGCCGAGGACGGCGCCGTGATCGGGGTGGCCGTGCTGGTGACCGACGTGACCGACCGCCGGCTCAACGAGGAGGCCTTGCTCCGGAGCAACGAGCGGACCGCTGAGCTGCAGCGGGCCACGGCCGGGCTCGCGGGCGCGCTCACGGTCGAGGAGGTCCGTCGGGCGATGACCGACATCGGCGCCTCCGCGGTGCAGGCCAGCCGGACCGAGGTGCTGCTGGCTTCGGCTCGCAAGGCCGAAACGGTGGCCGATGCGGGCCAGCCCAAGGGCCACGGGCCGATCATCGACCTGCCGTTGGTCGTGTCCGGGGGCACCATCGGCACGCTGCGCCTCACGGTCCACGAGCACCGCTGGCGCCGAGGGGAGGACGCGGTGTTCCTCGAGGCGCTGGCCGGTCAGTGCGCGATCGCCCTGGAGCGGGCCCGTCTCTACGAGAGGGAACGAGCGACGGCGGTGGAGCTGCAGCGCAGCCTGCTTCCCGACCGGCTCCCGGACGCACCCGGTGTCGAGCTGGCAGCATCGTTCCGGCCGGGCGCTGCCGATGCCGAGGTGGGCGGCGACTGGTACGACGCCTTCGCACTGCCCGACGGGCGGCTGGTGCTGGTCGTCGGCGACGTCATGGGCAAAGGCGTGGCGGCCGCCGCCGGGATGGGCCGGCTCCGGTCGGCGCTGCGGGCGCTGGCCCTCGTCAACCCGCTCCCCGAGGCGGTGCTGCGTGGGCTGGACCGCGTGTTCAGTGCCACCGAGGAGCCCGACCAGATCGCCACGCTGGTCTATCTGCTGGTCAACCCCGCGGCCCGGCGTACCGCGATCGGAGCCGCCGGCCACCTGCCGCTGGTCCTGGTTCGCGCGGGGGCCGAGCCGGAACTGGTCGACGCGGGCTCCGGCTCGACGCCACTGGGCTGGCCCGAGCCCCGCAGTCAGCGAACCCTCGAGCTGGGAGCGGGTGACCTGCTGCTTGGGCTGACCGACGGCGTGGTGGAGCGGCGCGGCTACGACGTCGACGAGGGGCTCGCCGAGGTGCTCGCCTGCCTGGCCGACCGCTCCGGGACGCTGGACGACCTGGTCGAGCGGGTGGCGGCCACCATGCTCGGGCGTACGGCGGGTCGGGACGACGCGACCCTGCTGGCAGTGCGCTTCGCCGACTGACCCACGCCCGCCCAGGGGCGTCGCGCGCGGCGGCACCCCCAGGCGCGTGTCACAATGTCGTGTTGCCACGCGGCGGACGCCGCCCCCCATCCAGGACCGCCAGCTGGGTCATGCACGCCCGGCGCCTGACGAGAGGTAGTACGTGTCGGACACGGCTCGCCCCCTTCCGCCGGAGTTCGCCAACCCCGAGGTCGGTGAACTGCTCGCCCGGGGGCGGTCCACGGGCCAGGTCACGTCGGGGGACGTACGTACGATGCTCGCCGACGCCGGCATCCCGATGAGCCGCATGAAGGCCATTCTGCGAAGCCTCAGCGAGGAGGGTGTGACGATCATGGTCGAAGCCGACAGCACGGATGCCCGTCCCGGGCGCAAGACCGTGTCCGCGGCGGCGGCCGCCCGCCGGGCTACCGCGACCCAGAAGGTCGCCGAGCCGAGTCCGAAGACGACCAAGAAGGCCGTGAAGAAGGTCGAGCCGGTCAAGAAGGCGGGGGCGAAGAAGGCAGCGCCGGCCGGGAAGCCGGCCGCCGAGACGGCCGACAAGCCCGCCGCGAAGAGCTCCGCGACCAAGAAGGCCGCGTCAAAACCCGAGGCGAACAAGTCGGCGACCGCGGCGATGGCCGGGGCCCCCGCCGAGGAGGTGACCAAGGACGTCGCCGCGGGCGACCTGCCCGAGGAGGAGCCCACCGCGCTGGTTGAGGAGGAGGGCTCGTTCACCCTCTCCGACGAGGACGAGGACGACGCGCCGGCCCAGCAGGTGGCGACCGCCGGCGCGACCGCCGACCCGGTCAAGGACTACCTCAAGCAGATCGGGAAG
>JBOGDY010000179.1:0-5299 GCA_050742955.1 Actinomycetes bacterium
ACCCAGGTACGCCGTGGCCTCGTCGACAGCGACCTGGACGTGGTGGGGCCGGCCCTCACGACGCTCCCCGAGCGGGCCGACCACACGCTGGTCGTGCCGATGTCGGCACCCCCGAGAGCGCGGGCGACCCTCTCGCCGCCGCGCAGCGGTGACACCGGCCCGCTGCCCTCGATCCGCCGCCGGCACCACCGCCGCGGATGGGTTGCCCTGCTCGTGGTCCTGCTGCTGGCCTCCGGGCTGTCGGCCGCCGCGTGGTTCTACGCCGCCGGCCCCGGCAGCTTCACCAGCACCCCGTCGTTGCTCAACCTGTCGCAGGAGGAGGCGGCCGACAAGGCGCGGGCAGCGGGGCTCACGATGCAGGTGGTGGTGGACGCCGAGTACGACGAGACCGTCGCCGCCGACCATGTCCTGCGCACCGACCCCGGTCCCAACGAGCGGATCAAGGAGGGCGGCACGATCAAGGTCGTGCTGTCGAAGGGCCCCGAGCGGTATGCCGTGCCCGGGGTGACCGGCCTGACCGAGGAGGCCGCCCGGCGCGCGATCACCGGCACCCACCTGGCAGTGGGCGATGTCAAGCGCAAGTACAGCGACACCGTCGACGAGGGCCGGGTCATCTCCGCCGACCCGGCCGCCGGCACCAAGCTCAAGCGGGACTCCGCGGTGAACCTGGTGGTCAGCAAGGGGATCGAGCCGGTCGCCGTGCCGGACGTGGTCGGCGACGAGGTCGACGACGCGCGCGCCGAGATCGGCGAGGCCCAGCTGGGCGTGTCGGTGTCGGAGCGGTTCGACGAGAAGGTCGAGGCCGGCCTGGTCATCTCCCAGTCGCCGCGCGGCGGCACCGCACCGAAGGGGTCCGAGGTCAAGCTCGTCGTCTCCAAGGGACCGCCGCTGGTGGAGGTGCCGGAGGTGGTCGGCCGGCCCCTGGCCGAGGCAACCACGATCCTGCAGAGCGCCGGTTTCCAGGTGCGGCCCATCAACCTGCCGGGCGGACCCGACCAGGTGCTCGACCAGTCACCGAACGGCGGCGAGAGACACCCCAAGGGCACGACAGTGACCCTGTCGGTCTACTAACCCTGTGACATTCGGGGGCTCCGCGGCCAACTAGGCTGGCACCCATGGTCGTCGTCATGGCGCCCGACGCCGAGTCCGAGGACATCGGCCGCGTCGTGGCCCGAGTGGAGGCAGCCGGCGGCGAGGCATTCGTCAGCCGGGGTGTGTCGCGCACGATCATCGGCCTCGTCGGCGACGTGGACACGTTCACCGGGCTGAACCTGCGGGGCCTGCCCGGGGTGGCCGACGTGATCCGGGTCTCCTCGCCGTACAAGCTGGTGAGCCGCATCCACCATCCCGACAAGACGACGGTGTACGTCAGAGGCGTACCGATCGGGCCGGACACCTTCACGCTGATCGCCGGGCCGTGCGCGGTCGAGACGGCGCAGCAGACCCTCGAGGCCGCGGAGATGGCCAAGGCCGCCGGTGCGACGCTGCTGCGCGGCGGCGCCTACAAGCCCCGCACCTCGCCCTACGCGTTCCAGGGCCTGGGCGAGGCCGGGCTGCGGATCCTCGCCGACGTCCGGGAGGCGACCGGTCTGCCGGTGGTGACCGAGGTGGTGGACCCGCACGACGTCGACCTGGTCGGGTCCTACGCCGACATGCTGCAGGTCGGCACCCGCAACATGGCGAACTTCGGCCTGCTGCAGGCGGTCGGCCAGTCCGGCAAGCCGGTGATGCTCAAGCGCGGCATGCAGGCGACCATCGAGGAGTGGCTGATGGCCGCGGAGTACATCGCGCAACGAGGCAACCTCGACATCGTGCTGTGCGAGCGCGGCATCCGCACGTTCGAGACGGCCACCCGCAACACCCTCGACATCAGCTCCGTCCCGGTCGTCCACGGTCTGGCGCACCTGCCGGTCATCGTCGACCCGTCGCACTCCGGAGGACGGCGCGACCTCGTCGTACCGCTGTCACGCGCCGCGATCGCGGCCGGCGCCGACGGCGTCATCGTCGACGTGCACCCGCACCCGGAGCAGGCTCTCTGCGACGGGCCGCAGGCCCTCGTCGACGAGGACCTGCGCGCGCTCGCCGCCGCCGTCCGGCAGCTGCCGCCGCTGCTGGGCCGCAAGCCCGCGACGCCGGCCCACACGTAGGCCGGCCGGCTAGCCACGCAGGGCGGACACCAGCACCTTGGCCGCCCGGTCGACCTGCTCGTCGTCCACGTCGAGGTGGGTCACCAGCCGCGCGTGCCGGGCGTCGAGCGCGCCGATCAGCACGCCCTCCTCCCGGCACCGGGCGACCAGCCGGGCCGCGTCCGGAGTCTGCACGACGACGATGTTGGTCTCGACCGACGACGGGTCGACCGCGCCCGGCGCCCCGTCCGCGACGGTCGCGGCGATCCGGCGCGCCCGGGCGTGGTCGTCGGCCAGCCGCTCGACGTGGTGGTCGAGGGCGTGACGCGCGCCGGCGGCGAGGATGCCGGCCTGCCGCATGCCGCCGCCCATCCGCTTGCGCCACACCCGCGCATCGGCGATGCGCTCCCGGGACGACGCTAGCGCCGACCCGACCGGAGCACCGAGCCCCTTCGAGAAGCACACCGAGACCGTGTCGAAGAGCTCGCCGTACGACGAGAGCGGCACCCCGGTCGCGACATGCGCGTTCCACAGGCGCGCGCCGTCGAGGTGCAGGCGAACGCCGGCGGCACGGGTGACGTCCCGCAGCCGACGGATGTCGTCGAGGGGCTGGACCGTGCCACCGCCGAAGTTGTGCGTGTTCTCGACGACGACGGCCGCGGTGGAGACGAAGTAGGGCCCGGCGTCCGGTCGCATCAGGGCCGCGATCCGGTCGACGTCGAGCCGGCCCCCGGGCCCGTCCCACGTGCGGGTGGTGATACCGGACAGGGCAGCGGCCGCACCGAGCTCGGCCCGCACCACGTGGGCGCCGTCGTCGCAGAGCAGCTCCTGACCGGGACCGACCAGCGACCGAACGCCGAGCTGGTTGGCCATCGACCCGGTCGGGGTGAACAGCGCCGCCTCGTGGCCGAGCAGGTCGGCGACGCGGGCCTCGAGCTCGATGACGGACGGGTCCTCGCCGTAGACGTCGTCGCCGACCGGCGCCTCGGCCATCGCGGCGCGCATGGCGGCGGTCGGCCGGGTGACGGTGTCGCTGCGCAAGTCCACGGTCATGCCACCCACCGTATGACGGGCTGCACGCGGCTCAGCGGGCGCCGAGCATCTCCGCGGCGAGGAAGGCCAGCTCGAGGGACTGCTGGTGGTTGAGCCGCGGGTCGCAGGCGGTCTGGTAGCGCATCGGCAGGTGCAGCTCCTCGATGCCGCCGGACCCGCCGAGGCACTCGGTCACGTCGTCGCCGGTGAGCTCGATGTGCAGCCCCCCGGGGTGGGTGCCGAGCGCCCGGTGCACCTCGAAGAACCCGCGCACCTCCTCGACGACGTCGTCGAACCGTCGGGTCTTGCGGCCGTCGGGCGCCTCGAACGTGTTGCCGTGCATGGGGTCGCACACCCAGCCGACCCGGGCGCCGCTGGCGGTCACCTTCTCCACGATCGGCGCCAGCACGTCACGCACCCGGCCGGCGCCCATGCGCGACACGAACGTCAGCCTGCCCGGCTCGCCGTGGGGGTCGAGCCGCTCGACCAGGGCGAGGGCGTCGTCCGGCGTGGTCGTGGGCCCGAGCTTCACCCCGACCGGGTTGCGGATGCGTGCCGCGAAGTCGATGTGCGCACCGCCGAGCTCGCGGGTGCGTTCCCCGATCCACAAGAAGTGCGCCGACACGTCGTACGGCGTGTCCGTGCGCGAGTCCGTGCGCGTCATGGCGTGCTCGTAGTCCAGCAGCAACGCCTCGTGGCTGGAGTAGAGGTCGACGGTGCGGAACGCCTCGGGGTCGACGCCGCAGGCGTGCATGAACGACAGGGCCCGGTCGATGTCGCGAGCCATCGCCTCGTAGCGCTGGTAGGCGTTGCTCGCCCCGACGAAGCCCTGGTTCCAGGCGTGCACCTGGCGCAGGTCGGCGAACCCGCCGTGGGTGAAGGCGCGCACCAGGTTGAGGGTCGCGGCGGAGGTGTTGTAGACCCGCAGCAGTCGCTCGGGGTCGGGGGTGCGCGCGGCCTCGGTGAAGTCGAGTCCGTTGACGGCGTCGCCGCGGTAGGCCGGCAGGGTCACCCCGTCACGCGTCTCCGTGTCGGCGCTGCGCGGCTTGGCGAACTGGCCGGCCAGCCGGCCGACCTTCACGACCGGCACCCGCGCGCCGTAGGTCAGCACGACGGCCATCTGCAGCAGCGTCTTGATCTTCGCGCGGATGGCGTCGACGTGGGAGTCGGCGAACGTCTCGGCGCAGTCGCCGCCCTGGAGCAGAAAGGCCTCGCCGCGGGCCACCTCGGCCAGCCGGGCCTTGAGCACGTCGCACTCGCCGGCGAAGACCAGCGGCGGCAGCCCGGACAGCTCGCGCACGACCCGGCTCAGCACGACCGGGTCCGGCCAGGTCGGCTGCTGGGCTACCGGCCGGTCGGGCACGGTCACGGGCCGTCCGGCGCGGTCACGGGCTGGTCCGGCGCGGTCACGGGCCGTCCGGCCGGTCCGGCGCGGTCACGGGCGGGGCGCTCCACGCGCCCCACCCTACGGGCGGCTCTCCGCGGCCTGTCCCACCGCACCGGAAGACGGTGGGAGCGCCAATCCGTACCTTTTTGGGGTGATTCTCGTTCCCAGGGGGAAGAGAGCCAGCGTCTGGTTCCGACGTCCTCAGGAGAGTCATGCGCCTCGCCCGCCCCGCCGCCGTCGTAGCGGCCGCCGTCACAGCCGTCGCGCTGACGACCAGCCCGGCCAGCGCCGCCCCCAACGACCCGCTCTACGCCGACCAGTACGGCCCGCAGCAGGTGCATGCCGAGGAGGCGTGGGCCACCAGCACCGGCGCCGGCACGGTCATCGCGGTCGTCGACAGCGGCGTGGACCTCACCCACGAGGACCTGAGCGGCAAGCTCGTCGCGGGCGCGACGTTCATCGAGTGCAACCCGTCCTGCGGCAACGGCGACTGGAAGGGCCCGGACGGCGTCGGGCAGGACGCCGACACGCACGGCACCCATGTGTCCGGCATCGCCGCGGCAGCGACCGGCAACGGCGTCGGCATCGCCGGGGTCGCCCGGGACGCGAAGGTCATGCCGATCAAGGTGCTCGAGGACGGCAGCGGGGCGTTCGAGGACATCGCCGCGGGCATCCGTTACGCGGCCGACCACGGTGCGGACGTCGTCAACCTCAGCCTCGGCGCCCTGCAGGGCGTGCAGGCGCTGGTCATCAC
>JBOGDY010000180.1:0-5272 GCA_050742955.1 Actinomycetes bacterium
GAGGTCGACCTGCCGGCCCGGCGGCGCGGGATCGCCGGCGCCGAGGTCGGCGGCCCGCCGCGTCGCCACCGGGTCGCGGTCGGTGAGGTGCACCGTGACACCGCCTCGGCGCAGGGCCAGCGCGACCGACGTGCCGATGAGCCCGGTGCCGACCACCAGGCAGGAGTCGATGCCGGGGGACGTCACTGGGCGAGGTCCCGGCGGAGGGCGGCCGCCCCCCGCAGGTAGACGTGCCGCACGTCGGCGCGGGCGCGCCCGGTCTCGACGTGCAGCATCACCCGGATGACGCGGGGCATCGCGCCCTCAACGTCGAGCTCCTGTGCGCAGATGAGTGGGACGTCGCCGATGCCGAGCTGTCGCGCGGCGAGCGCGGGGAACTCGCTGTGCAGGTCAGGGGTCGCGGTGAACACCACCGAGATCAGGTCGTCGACGCGCAGGTCGTTCTGGTCGAAGACGGCCCTGATCAGCTCCTCGACCGCGGCCAGCAGGTGCTCGCGGTCATCAGCGTCCAGCTGCGTCGCGCCGCGGATCGCCCGCACCGCCACGGCCACCGCCTCCTCCCGCCCCTCGAGTCGCGGCAACCCTAGCGAGCGGGCCTCGAGTGGCCGCGACCGTCCGGGCGGTGGACCGCACCGGCTGCCCGGCTCGGTACGTTCGCCCCGACGTGACTTGTCCGACCGGCGGGAGGGTGGGGGTGACGAGCGACCCGGCGGCGCCCGCGTCGTCGCCGCTGGACCGGGTGCCCGCCACGGCGCTGGTGCTGGTCGGGATCGCGTCGGTGCAGAACGGCAGCGCGCTGGCGCGGACCATCTTCGACACCGCGGGCGCGTCGGGCGTCGCGCTGCTGCGGCTGGCGCTCTCGAGCCTGCTGCTGCTGGCAATCCTGCGTCCCCGTGCGTGGCGCTGGGACCGCCGGTCGCTGGGTGCGGCGCTGCTGCTGGGCGTCGCACTGGCGGGCATGAACCAGTCGTTCTACCTCGCGATCCGCGACGTGCCGCTCGGGGTCGCGGTGACCGTCGAGTTCGTCGGGCCGCTGCTGGTAGCACTCGCGCAGACCCGGCGCTTCCGGGACCTCCTGTGGGTGGTGTCCGCCGGCCTCGGGGTGGCGCTGCTGGGGCTGGACACGAGCGACGACATCCCGCTGGGCGGGCTCGCGTTCGCCTTGCTCGCCGGGCTCTTCTGGGGCGGCTACATCCTGGCGAGCGCCCGCGTCGGCCGGCTGCTGCCGGGCCTGGACGGGCTTGCAGTGGCACTTCTCGTGGGCGCGGTCCTGGTGCTTCCGTTCGGCGCGTCGGGGGCAGGCCGGGCCCTGGTCGAGCCGGCGGTGCTGCTGGCGGCTCTCGGGGTGGCGGTGCTGTCCTCGATCATCCCGTACGGCGCCGAGCTGGCCGCTCTCCGGCGGATGCCCACCCGGGTGTTCGGGGTGCTGATGAGCCTGGAGCCGGCCGCCGCGGCGGTGGCCGGGCTGGTGATCCTCGGCCAGGCGCTGGGCCCGCGGGAGCTGGTCGCGCTGTTGCTGGTCAGCCTGGCCAGCGTCGGCGTCACCCTGGGACGGCGGGAGGGCCAGCCACCTCCCCAGCCGCTCGAATAGGCGCCGCCGAATGTGTCCCGGCTAGCATCGGCCGCGTGCAGACCGACGCGACGACCGTGGAGGAGTACATCGCGGGCCTGTCCCCCGAGCGCCGAGACACCGTCCGCGCGGTGCGCGACGTCGTCGCCGAGGCGATGCCCGAGGGCTATCGCGAGTCCGTGGCCTGGGGGATGATCACGTGGTCCGTTCCGCTGGAGCGCTACCCCGAGACCTACAACGGTCAGCCGCTGGGCTACGTGGCGCTCGCCGCGCAGAAGAACCACTACTCCCTCTACCTGATGGGCCTCTACAGCGACGGCGACGAGGACAAGGCCTTCCGCGAGCGGTGGCGGGCCACCGGTCGCCCACTCGACATGGGGAAGAGCTGCCTGCGGTTCAGGACGCTCGAGGACCTCGACATCCCCCTGGTGGCCGACGTGGTGGCCTCTACGCCGGTGGACGATTTCCTCGCGACCTACGAGCGAGTCCGCGACCGCTGAGCCCGTCAAATCAATCGCGGCCAGTGGGGGGCGGGGCCGCAAACAGGTGGGTGGGCACGAGGCGGTGGGGCACCGGAGCGGGCGGCTAGAGACCGGCCGCCTTGTACAGCGCTCCGATCTCCTGCTGGCTGAGCTTGCGGTGCTTACCTGGCCTCAGGTTGCCCAGCGAGACGGGCCCGACGTCGGTGCGGACGAGACGGGACACCGGGTACCCGACCTCAGCCAGCAACCGGCGTACGACGTGCTTGCGCCCCTCGTGCAGCGCGACCTCGACCATCACCCGCCCACCCGACGTGCTCACCACCCGGAAGGCGTCGGCCCGCACCGGACCGTCGTCGAGCTCGACGCCCTGCTTGAGCCGCTTGCCGACGTCGCGGGCGACCGGCCCCCGCACCTCGGCCAGATAGGTCTTCACCACGCCGTACGACGGGTGCGCGAGCCGGTGGGCAAGGTCACCGTCGTTGGTCAGCAGGATCAGGCCCTCGGTGTCGGCGTCGAGGCGGCCGACGTGGAAGAGCCGGGCGGTCCGCTCTCCCACGTAGTCCGACAGGGTCGGCCGGCCCTGCGGGTCCTGCATGGTGCTCACCACGCCCTTTGGCTTGTTCAGGGCCAGGTACACGTGGTCCGGCGCCGACGCGATGCGCAGCCCGTCGACCTCGATGACGGCCCGGTCGGGGTCGACCCGGGTGCCCTGCTCGAGGACCCGCCTCCCGTCGACCGAGACCCGGCCCTCCTCGATCAGCTGCTCGCAGGCGCGACGGCTGCCCAGGCCGGCCGCCGCGAGCACGCGCTGCAGCCGGACGCCGGCGGACGGCGCGGCGTCCTCGCGCCCGGCGCCCTGTGCACTCATGCCGTCGCCGGCGACTCGAACTCGTCGAGGCCGTCCATCTCGGGCAGGAACGGCGCCAGCTCGGGCAGCTCGTCCAGCGAGCGCAGGCCGAGCCGCTCGAGGAAGTGGGCCGTGGTGCGGTAGAGGATGGCGCCGCTCTCGCCGTCGCTGCCGGCGTCCTCGACCAGCCCGCGGGCAACCAGTGTGCGCATGACCCCGTCGACGTTGACGCCGCGGACCGCCGACACGCGAGCTCGGCTCACCGGCTGACGGTAAGCCACGACCGCCAGCGTCTCGAGGGCCGCCTGGGTCAGCCGTGCCGCCTGCCCGTCGAGCACGAACCGCTCCACGTAGGCCGCGCAGGACACCCGGGTGTAGTAGCGCCAGCCGCCGGCCACCTCACGCAGCTCGAAGCCGCGGCCGGCCTCGTCGTAGTCCTCCGCCAGGGCGCGCAGGGCGGCCGCCACCTCGTCGGTGGGCCGCTCGGTGACCTGCGCGAGCAGCACCTCGCCGACCGGCTCGTCGACGACCATGAGGATCGCCTCGAGCGCCGTCGACAGGTCGGGCGACTGGTCATCGGGGGTTGTCATCGGTGTTCTCCTGTACGTCGTCCTCGGGCGGGCGGTCGGGCTCGTCGACCTCGTCGAACTCGTCCGTGACGCCGACCTCACCCTCGTCACTGCCGGTCCAGCGGATGTGCAGCTCGCCCAGCGGCGACACCTGGTCGAAGGTCACCGCGCCCTCACGGTAGAGCTCGAGCAACGCCAGGAAACGGGCGACCACGACCAGCGTGCCCTCGCAGTCGGCGGTGAGCGCCCGGAAGGTGCTCGAGCGGGACCGGCGCAGCGACCAGACCAGCATCGCGGCCTGCTCCCGCACGCTGACCGCGGGAGCGTGCAGGTGGTCGACGGACAGGGTCGGCACCGGTCTGGGAGCCATCGCCCGGCCGGCCAGCGCCGCGAACTCCTGGGGCCCGAGCCCCAGCAGCACCTCGGGCAGCAGGCCGGCGAACTGGGGCTCCAACGTCACGGCACGGGCGAACCGGCCCGCCTCGTCGGACATGCGGCCGGCGAAGACGGCCGCCACCTGCTTGTAGGCGCGGTACTGCAACAGCCGGGCGAAGAGCAGGTCGCGCGCCTCGAGCAGCGCGAGGTCCTCCTCGTCCTCCACCTCGCCGCTGGGCAGCAGCCGGGCCGCCTTCAGGTCGAGCAGCGTCGCGGCCACGACCAGGAACTCGGTGGCCTGCCCGAGGTCCCACTCCGGCCCCTTGGCCTTGATGTGGGCGATGAACTCGTCGGTGACCTTCGACAGCGCCACCTCGGTGACGTCGAGCTTGTGCTTGGCGATCAGGCCCAGCAGGAGGTCGAACGGTCCCTCGAACAGGTCGCCGAGGTCCACGCGGAATCCGCCAGCCGCCGCCGTCTCCTCGGTCACGGAAGCACGGTAGTCCAGCGTGTCGGTCATCCAGAAGGTCGCTGCGGCTGCTAGGACGGCGGCCGCAGTCGGCGCACCAAGACGCTCTCCCCGGCGTTGGTCTCGAGGTCGATCAGCATCTCGGCGACCGCCTCGCGCACCAGCCGGCCCCGGTCGGCCGCGACGCCGTGCTCGGCGCGCAGCACCAGGCGGGCCTGCTCGAGGGCGAACAGCTCCTCCGAGGACACGTAGACGGTGATCTTCTCGTCGTGCCGTTCGCGCCCCGTCGTACGCCGGGTGGCCGGACGCAGCCGTCGCACCTGTGCCGTCGGCTGCGTCTCGTCGTCGCCGGCGGGCTGGCTCACGTGCCCGGGCACCGCGCCAGCACCTCCTTGGCCAGCTGACGGTAGGAGTAGGCGCCGCCGGACGAGGAGGCGAACGTGGTGATCGGCTCGCCGGCCACCGTCGTCTCGGGGAACCGCACCGTCCGGCTGATCGCGGTGTGGAACACCTTCTCGTCGAAGGCCTCGACCAGGCGGGCGAGCACCTCACGGCAGTGAACCGTGCGGGAGTCGTACATCGTGGCGACCAGCCCGTCGATCACCAGCCCCGGGTTGAGCCGGTCCTGCACCTTCTGGATCGTCTCGACCAACATCGCCACGCCGCGGAGCGCGAAGAACTCGCACTCCAGCGGAACGATGACGCCCTGCGAGGCGGTGAGCGCGTTGACCGTGAGCAGGCCCAACGACGGCTGGCAGTCGATGATGACGAAGTCGTAGTCGGGCAGAGCCGGAGCCAGCGCCCGCATCAGCACCTGCTCGCGGGCGACCTCCGTCACCAGCTGCACCTCGGCGGCCGACAGGTCGATGTTGCTGGGCAGCAGGTCGACCCCGGGCACGTTCGTCTTCAGCACGATGTCCTCGACGCCGACGGCCCGGTCCATGATCAGGTTGTAGACGC
>JBOGDY010000181.1:0-5258 GCA_050742955.1 Actinomycetes bacterium
CTCGCGGCCCGGCCGGCCCGGGCGGCCTCGGCATGCGCCGCCGCCGGTGGCCGGGTGGGCCAGGTCTGGCGCAGCTCGGCCCGGGCGTCACTGTCGATCTCGCGCAGCAGCCGGTCGATGTTGGCCGCGAGGTCACCGTGCAGCTCCCAGGCAACACCGGTCAGCCGGTCGCCGGACCGCAGCAGCCCGACCAGCTCGTCCCGGTGCCTCCAGGCGCGAGCCAGGGCGTCACGGAGGGCAGCGTCCTCGGGGCCCGGGCCGGCGACCTCCGACCCGACCAGCACGCCGTAGGCCTCCGTCGCGTCGGCGAGGTCGGCCAGGAGCTCGCTCAGAGCACGACGCACGTCCTCGGCGTAGACCTGCTCCGGGACGACGTCGTCGGGCGCGGCCGCCCGGTCAGCCAGTGACCGGCACACGCTGCGCAACGCCACCGACGTGCGTTCGAGCGAGTCGATCGCGGAACGCAGGCTTGGCCCGGTGTGCCGTCGGCGCACCGCGCGCGGGTTGTACCGCAGGCTTTCCTCGGCCCGGGCCAGGGCCTGGTCCGCCCTCAGCACGTCCCGCCCCAGCCCGCGGGCAGCCTCCAGCCAGGCCCGGGCCTGATCGGCGGTGTACTCCCCCTGGACCTCGTGCGCCACGCGTCGCATCACGTCGGCCGCCACGCCGGCCAGGCTCTGCACCGCATCGCTGGCCGGCCGCACGTAGAGCGGCGGCGCCGCGACGACGCTGACCACCACACCGACGACCGCTCCGACGATGCTCTCGAGCACTCGTCCCGAAGCCACCGCGTCGGAGCCGCCCACGGCCAGCACCAGCATCGCGCTGATCGGGACCTCGAGCATCTCGGCACCCAGCCTCAGCAGCCGTGCCACGACCAGCGACAGCCCGATCATGATGCCGAGGCTCCACCAGGTCAGCTCACCGACGACCTCGGCGAACAGCACCGCCACGAGCACGCCGGCCACCACGCTGACCACCCGGCGCAGCCCCGTCCGGAACGTGTCGTAGAGGGTCAGCTGCACCACGAGCAGCGCGGTCAGCGGCGCCAGCACCGGCTGCGGGTTGTCGGAGACCGGGAGCGCCACGAGGTAAGCGGCCACCGCCGCGAACGTCGACTTCAGGGTGCGCACCCCCCGCAGCCGCACCCGGCCGCGGCGCGCGATCAGGAAGCCGGGCACCTGCATGCACCCACCATGCCCCGGCCGTGGGCGCCGTAGCCTTCTCGCATGATCGGCCGACTCGACACCGTCCCGGCAAGCGACCGTCCCGACCTCCTTGCCGCACCGGTGGCGACGGCGGTCGCGGGGTGGTCGGGGCCGCCGGTGCTGGTCGCCGAGATCGACCCGTCGCTCGCGGACACCGCGGCGTTCTGTGAGCGCTACGACGTGGGGCTGGACGTGTCGGCCAACTGTGTCGTGGTCGCCGGTCGCCGCGGCCAGGAGACCCGGCTGGCGGCGTGCCTGGTGCTGGCGACGACCCGCGCCGACGTCAACGGCGTGGTCCGCCGGCGGCTGGAGGCCCGCAAGGCGTCCTTCGCGTCGATGGAGCTGGCGGTAGCCGAGACCGGCATGGAGCAGGGCGGCATCACGCCGATCGGACTGCCGGCCGGCTGGCCGGTCCTCGTCGACAGGGTGGTCGTCGACACACCGGCGGTGGTCGTCGGGTCGGGGCTGCGCCGGTCCAAGCTGGTGGTCGCCGGTGCCGCGCTCGCCGACCTTCCGGGCGCCGAGGTGGTCGAGGGACTCGGTCGCTGACCGAGCCCGTCGACCGGTGCGCCCCCGGCCGCTACCAGTGCAGACCGTGCTGGGCGAGGACCGCCTCGGTCTCCAGCCGCTCCAGCGGGTCCAGCGGCGACCTGGCCGGTGCCGGCAGCTGCAGGGCTCGGCAGGCGCACAGCAGCTCGTCGTCGTAGGCGAGCAGCGCCGCCCGCATGCGCGCCATCTTCGCGGGCGCCCGGGCACCCTCGACCTCGGCCAGGTTGACCGACAACCGGTGCAGGTCCGCGGCCAGCCGGAGCAACATCTCGACGTCTGCGGGGGCTGGGGTTCCCCGCCGGTCCCGGCGTACGGTCAGGCCGGCGAGCAGCGACAGGACGGCAACCACGACGACAACGACAACGAGCCAGACCACGTCCCACCTCCCCACGGCATGACACAAGCATCCCCCGTGCCGAGCGTCCGTGTCAGCCCCTGACCCGCACCAGGCCCTCCTGCACCACCGACGCGACCAGCCGGCCGTCGGCGGTGAAGACCCGACCGGTGGACAGGCCGCGACCGCCCGAGGCCGACGGCGAGACCTGGTCGTAGAGCAGCCACTCGTCCGCGGCGGCGGGCCGGTGGAACCACATGGCGTGGTCGAGAGACGCGGGCTGCAGCCGGGGGTCCCCGAGGTAGATGCCGTGCGGAACGAGGCTGACGGCCAGCAGTGTCAGGTCGCTGGCGTAGGCCAGGACCGCCGCGTGCAGCGACGGGTCCTCAGGAAGCCGGCCCGATGCCCGCAGCCAGACGCGGGCCATGGCCGGATGCGCCGGGTCGTGCAGGCCGCCACCCTTGCGCGAGTCCCCGGCATAGCGGACGTCGAGGGCCGCCCACTCCCGGTCCCACTCGGCCCGCGGCCGCCCGGAGATGCGCGCGAGCACGTCGCCGAGCTCGGGACAGTCCTGCGGGCGGGGCGCGGCGGGCGCCGGGTCCTGGTGCTCCAGGCCGGTCTCGGGCGCCTGGAAGGACGCGGACGTGTAGAAGATGGGGCGGCCATGCTGGCGGGCGACCACGCGCCGGGTGCTGAACGAACGACCGTCGCGGGTGCGCTCGACGTCATAGACGATGGGCACCGCGGTGTCGCCCGGTCGGAGGAAGTAGGCGTGCATGGAGTGCACGACCAGGTCGGCGCCGACCGTGCGCACGGCCGCCACCAGGGCCTGGCCGGCCACCTGTCCACCGAACACCCGCTGCAGCGACGTGTCCGGCTGCCGCCCCCGGTAGAGACCGTCCTCGATGGTCTCGAGGTCGAGCAGGGCCACGAGCTCGTCGATCGACTGGGGCACGGCCTCATGCTGTCAGGTCAGGTCGACCCCCGGCGTCCGGGTGAGCGGCATCGCTTCGTCCGGGGCGGTTAGCGTGGGAGCGTGCTCCGCGCCCTGCTCCGGCCACGGTGGCTCGCCTGGCACGCCACGTTGGTTGCAGTCCTCGTGGCGTTCACGCTGCTGGGTCGCTGGCAGCTGGGCAGCTTCGAGGAGAGCGGGCGCGACCGGACCGGCGAGGAGCAGCCGGCCGCCCTCGCCTCGGTCACCCGGGCGGGTGACCGGCTCACGGACGACGGGGCCGGCTCGAGGGTGACCGCGCACGGCAGCTACGACCCCGACGGGCAGCTGCTGGTCCCCGCTCGCCCGCACCGGGGCGCGACCGGTTTCCTGGTCGTCACCTCGCTGCGGACCGGCGACGGGGTGCTTCCGGTCGTCCGTGGCTGGGCGGCAACGCCGACCGGCCCGACGGTCGTCGTCCCGACGGGCCCAGTCACCGTGACCGGGGTGCTGCAGCCCTCCGAGACAGAGGAGGACAGCACCGTGGACCCGTTCGAGCCGCTGCCCGCGGGACAGATCCCCTACGTGTCCACGGTGCAGGTGCTCGGTGCCCTGCCCATCCCGGACGAGGAGATCTTCGACGGCTACCTGGCCCTCACCGCACAACGCCCGTCCACCGAGCCCGGCCCCGAGCTGGTCGAGCCGCGCGAGCTGGACGGCGGGGTGGGCAGGTGGCGCAACCTGGCCTACGCGCTGCAGTGGTGGCTGTTCGCGGGCGCGGCGGTCTTCTTCTGGTGGGCCGTCATCCGCCGCTCCGCCCGGGACGAGGACGGCGACGGCGAGGGTGGGGACCGCGGCCGGGACGACGGTCCGCAGCACCGCACCGAGGAGCACGTCGCGAGCTAGCCGACCTGCCGGGCAGGACAGTCAGCCCCGGCCCACCACAGCGGCGGGGTCGGCCCGCCCGGCCACCTCGCGTACCACGGCGCGCTCGGCGAAGAACGACGCGAACGGCACCGTCCCCGCCAGCAGCATCAGCACGGTCCGCTTGACGTTCCACCGCATCCGCGATCCCAGGTCGATCGTCACCACGACGTAGACGATGTAGAGGAAGCCGTGGATCGGGCTGACCGTCCGCGACATCGACTCCTCGCCACCGAGGTAGCGCAGCGGAACCGCGACCAGCACCAGGACCAGCAGCATGACGCCGGTGACCCACGCCATGACCCGGAACCGGGTGAGGGCTCCGGGCGTCATGACGTGGCTCATGCCGACCAGGCTAGACGGGCGCGAGCCCGGCCCGAACGGCCGAGGTCAGCGGGGCGAGGAGAGCCAGTGCTCCTGCAGGTCGAAGAAGCGCAGGTCCTCGAGCAGCGACATCTCCTCTTCGAGGATGGGCTTGAGCTCGGCCGGCGCCTCGGCACTCTCGCCGGCCCGTGCCTCCGCCTCGGTCGTGAAGTAGGCCGCCTGGGTGAAGCCGCCGTCACCGTGCAGCGCGACGGCCGAGCCCAGCAGGTCCGGCCGGTAGTCGCCGGCGAACCGCTCGAACTGCGTGTTCATCTCGCGGAGACGGGCCACGTCGCGCGCCCGGCCCTGGATGATCTGCACGAAGCCAGCGTCGTCCGAGCCGCCGCCCCGCATCAGGTCCACCTCGCGGCAGTCGTGGAAGATGACGTCGCCGGAGAACAGCTTCGATGTCTCCATCCACCACTGGTGCTGCTCCGGGCGTTCGCTGTTGGCGCGGGCGGCGTCCTCGGAGCCGAACCTGGCCAGCGCGACGAAGTCGTCGTTCGCGGTCAAGCCGGCGGTGGTGCCGAGCCAGCCGATGGCGTGCGGAGCGAGCTGCTCGTCCCACCGCTCGATCATCGCCCGCAGCTCGGACCGATCGGTGATCGAGCCCTGGATGACCTGGATGAACATGCGGTTCTCCCTTCGGCGGTGCCCGGCGTCCGAGGGGGGCGCCGGGCCATGTCCGACGCTAGGCCGGGCACCGGCCACCGTCCAGACGGACAAACCGCCGGAACAACATCCGCGGACGCCGGGTTGCCAGTGAACGAAGGGGACATACCGGACGACGCACAGGAGGACCTGTGGAGCAGCGCACGCTCGCCGACCTGACCGTTTCCGCGGAGGGACTCGGCTGCATGGGGATGAGCGAGTTCTACGGTACGACGAGCGAGGCAGAGGCCGTCGAGACGATCCATCGGGCGCTCGACATCGGCGTGACGTTCCTGGACAC
>JBOGDY010000182.1:0-5257 GCA_050742955.1 Actinomycetes bacterium
GCCAGGCGGGCTTCCCGGCATAGACCTGCCGGTAGTAGTCACCCAGTCGCAGCATGCTCGCCGCGCCTTCGTCCAGCAGCACCGTCGCATGGGGGTGCAGCTGCAGCATGGAGGCGGGGCAGATGGCCGACACCGGCCCTTCCACCATCCGCTGAACGGCGTCCGCCTTGGCCACGCCGGTGGCGATCAGCAGGAGGTGCCGAGCTTCGTGGATTGTCCCGAGTCCCTGGGTCAGAACGTGGTGGGGGACCTGTTCGGGGGAGTCGAAGAACCGCGCGTTGTCCGAGCGCGTCCTCGGGGTCAGCGTCTTGATGCGGGTCCGGGAGGCGAGAGAAGAGGTCGGCTCGTTGAAGGCCAGATGCCCGTCGGTGCCGACGCCGAGGATCTGCAGGTCGATGCCACCGGCGTCGGCGATGGCCTGCTCGTAGGTGTCGCACTCGGCCATCAGGTCGCCGGCCAGCCCGTCGGGGCCGCGCACGGCGCCCGGAGCGAAGTCGACCTCGCCCTCGAACTGCCGCCGGATCACGCTGCGGTAGCGCTCAGGGTGGTCCGCCGGCAGCCCGACGTACTCGTCCAGCAGGAAGCCCCGGCTGCGCGCGAAGCTCACCTCGCCCGCCCGGTGCCGGCGGATGAGCTCGCCGTAGACCACCAGGGGACTGGAGCCGGTGGCGAGGCCGAGGACGGCATCGGGCTTACGGGCGAGCAGCTCGACCACCGCGTCGGCGGCCAGCCTGCCGAGCTCCGAGGCCGCCGGCAGGATGACGACCTCCATGGTGCGGCTGTGCTCCGTTCGTCAGGCGACGGTCGTGTTCGCGTCCGGATCGGCGGCCATGATCCTACGGATCCCCGCTGCGCACGGCGGACGGCGTGCCGGGGTCGTCGATGACTTTTCGTCGCCATCGCGGTCTGATGGGGAGGCGGTCAGCCCGGACGGGCCGTCACACCGACCAGAGAGGACGGCGCATCATGCAGAAGATCACCCCGTGCCTGTGGTTCGACACCCAGGGCGAAGAGGCGGCGAGCTTCTACACCTCCCTCTTCAAGAACTCCAGGATCGTGGACATCGCTCGGTACGGCGAGGCCGGGCCCAGACCGGCCGGCACGGTGATGACCGTGACCTTCGAGCTCGAGGGGGAAGAGTTCATCGCCCTGAACGGCGGACCGGAGTTCACGTTCAACGAGGCCGTGTCCTTCCAGGTGAACTGCGAGAGCCAGGCCGAGGTGGACGAGTTCTGGAGCCGTCTCTCCGAGGGTGGGGAAGAAGGGCCGTGCGGCTGGCTGAAGGACAGGTTCGGCGTCTCGTGGCAGGTGATCCCGACCGCCCTGAACGAGCTGCTCAACGATCCCGACCCGGAGAGGGCACAGAGGGCCATGAAGGCGATGCTCGAGATGAGCAAGATCGACATCGAGGCGTTAAGGCAGGCAGCTGGGTAGCAAACCGGGGCGGACCGACACTCGAAGATCGAGATATCCCCGCTCGGGTGTAGGCCCGGGGGGTGGTCAGGGGCTACAACAGAGGGACACACGTGGTTCCTGCCGCGCCACGACGGGAGGCTCGATGGCCCAGTCCCTCGCCCGGCCCCTCGGCGCCGTGGCTGCCGGGGCCGTCGTCGCCCTGGCGCTCGGCACCTACGGCCGGGTCCACGACCCCACGGGAGTGACCGTCAGCCTCCTCGGGTTCTCGAGCGTGCTGCCCATGAAGGCATGGCTGACCACGGGCGCGGTCGCGCTGGCCGTCGTGCAGCTGGTCACCGCCTTGCGCCTCTTCGGCCACCTCGGCCACGGCAGGGCCGCGAACTGGGTCGGTCCCCTGCACCGCTGGTCCGGGGCGATCGCCTTCACCCTCACCGTGCCGGTGGCGTTCCAGTGCCTCTGGTCGCTGGGCTTCGAAACCTACGACACGCGTACGACGGTGCACTCGCTGCTGGGTTGCGCCTTCTACGGAGCGTTTGCCGCGAAGATGCTCGCGCTGCGCGACCGTCACGGACCGCCCTGGCTGCTGCCGCTGCTCGGTGGCCTGCTGCTGACGTTGCTCACCGGGATCTGGATGAGCGCCTCGTTGTGGTTCTTCACCAACGCACCCGGCCCGATGTTCTGAGAGGCATGGCCTGACATGACAGCACCTGACCAGGACACGGCCCAGCAGGAGCCCTCCGGCCGCCAAGCGACGGGCCCGGGCCGGCGGAACGTCGTCATCGGAGCGGTCGTCGTTGCCGCCGCCGGTGCCACCGGCTACGGGCTCGCCCGCAACGCGCTCGACGAGGACCAGGTCACCGCTGCACCGGCAGACGACGGTGGAGGCGGAGGTGACGGTGGCGCCAAGGGCGGTGCCGCCTTGGCCCCGGCGGCCGACGTGCCAACCGGCGGTGGCCTCGTCGTCGACGGCCCCAAGATCGTGCTCACCCGGTCCGACGACGGGACCATCCGCGGGTTCACCGCGATCTGCACCCATCAGGGCTGCGTCGTGACGACCATCTCCGACGGCACCATCAACTGTCCCTGCCACGGCAGCCGGTACGACGCCGCGACCGGCGCGGTCGTCGCCGGGCCGGCGCCCAAGCCACTTGCGAAGGTTGCCGTCACCGTCGAGGGCGACCAGGTCGTCCGCAGCTGAACCGCCACCCCGAGAGGAGTCCCTGTCATGGCCAACCCCGGCCCGACGTTCCTCTGGCTCGCTGCTGCCGGACTGCTGGTCGGGGGCCTGGCTGTGGTCGGCACCGACAGCGCCGGCACGGAGCCGGCCGACCAGCCCACGGTAGAGCAGACCACGGAGAGCCCGGGCGGCTACGGCTGAGGCTCTCAGCTGACGGCAGCGTCCGGCACCGTCACAGTCGCCGCGACCGTCCATGCGCCGCCTGGGTGACGGCGCTCGGTCAGGAGGCCGCTTCGACGTCGGCGCGGCCGGACGCGCAGGCTGCCGCGCCGAAGTAGTCGGCGGTCTTGGCGCGTCGCGGCGGCGGAGCCTGAGCGGTCTCGGCGTGCACCAGCCGCGGGATGTGCTTCGAGCAGTGGATGTAGGCCTCCTGCACGCTGACCTCGACCCACACCGAGACCGCGCGACCCGACGGGGACGCAGGGGCGGCGAAGCCGGCCTTGCGCATGCCGGCCTCCCCCACCAGGCGGGCCCGCCCGTTGATGTGCAACCCGACGGTGTCCTGCTCGAAGTCGACCAGCAGCAGCCCGACGTGCGGGTTCTCGCCGATGTTGCCCAGGCTCGCCATCACCCCGTTGCCACGGAACTCCGGCCAGGCCAGCGTCTGCTCGTCGATGACCTCGACGAAGCCCGCGGGACCGGACCGCAGGGTGCTGTCGCACTCGCCGGAGGCGTCGGCGGTGGCGACGAACATCAGCCGCTGGCGCCGCACGAAGTCGCGCATCGCCACGTTGAGGTGGTCGAGGACCTGCTCGTCGTAGAACCGCTGGGCCCGGTCGGTGGTGCCGAGCCGATCTTGCAGGTCACGCTCCCCGTCCGACCCTGGACTTTTGGGCGGGCGGGAGGAGGGGGAGGATGGTGTACGCATCACCACCGATGGTAACCAGAAGCCGGACATCTCCGGCAAACGGTCTACCCTGTCGGGTCTCGCCGGGCCCGCCGGGGACGACTCGGTAACCGGGGCGCGGGGGCCCGCCGCCAGCAACCGAACAGACGAGGCAAGGCGCATGGAGCAGTACGACGAGCTTCCGCTCGAGGACGAGATCGCCTTGCTGGAAGAGAACCTGGTGCTGATCCGGGAACGCACGGACCGGGCCATCGAGTGGTTCTACGCCACGATCTTCCTGCACAACCCGGAGCTGCGCGGCCTCTTCCCGCCGGCCATGGACACCCAGCGCGACCGGTTCTTCCGGGCGCTCACCGGTGGAGTGCGCAACCTGCGCGACCCCGACACGTTCGTGCCGATGCTCGCGCAGCTCGGCCGGGACCACCGGAAGTACGGCGTGCGGGCCGAGCACTACCCAGTCATCGAAGAGGCGCTCATCACCGCGCTGCGGAAGACCTCCGAGAACATCTGGGTGCCCGAGCTCGACGAGGCCTGGCGGCGGGCCTACCGCTACATGGCGGCGACGATGATCGACGGCGCACAGGAGGCGGCCACCCGCGAGCCGGCCTGGTGGCGGGCCGAGGTCGTGGCCCACGAGCGGCGGTCCGAGGACATCGCGGTCATCACGGTGCGCACGGACCGGCCCTACGACTACCGCGCAGGTCAGTACGCCACGATCGAGATCCCCCAGCGGCCACGGGACTGGCGGAGCTACTCGATGGCGACCGCACCGAGCCCGGACGGCCTGGTGGAGTTCCACGTCCGCGCCGTCGGCGCCGGCTGGGTCAGCGGGCCGCTGGTCTGGCGGACCACCGTCGGTGACGTGATGCGGCTGGGCGCACCGATGGGGGACATGACCGCCGACCAGCAGTCGCAGCGCGACATCCTCTGCATCGCCGGCGGCACCGGCCTGGCCCCGATCAAGGCGATCGTCGACGACCTGACCAAGTGGAACACGGCCCGCCGGGTGCACGTCTTCTTCGGTGTCCGCCATGCGCGGGAGCTCTACGACATCGGGGCGCTGCAGCGGCTGGCCGCCATCAACCCGTGGCTCCACGTCGTACCCGTCGTGTCGGAGGACCCCGGCTTCGGCGGCGAGCGTGGCCTCCTCCCCGACGTGATCGCCCGCCACGGCGACTGGGCCGACCACGACGTCTTCGTGTGCGGGTCACCCGACATGAGCCGGGCCACCATCAGCCGGCTCGGCGAGCTCGGGGTGCCGGCCGACCGGGTGCGCTACGACGTGATGGGCGGCGAGGAGTCGCACCCGGCGGTGGCCCAGGTGATCGACCTGCGACGCAGCCGGGAGTCGCGGGGGCGCATCGGGTCGCTGCCGGGCCGCGACGGCCGCTAGCGTCGGGCCCGTGGAAGGCTTGGACCCGGCCTGGACCACGCATCCGGAGGCCGCCGCGCTGGTCGACGACGTCGTCGCCGACGTGCTGGCGACGGGACCCGGCGCGGCGGTCATCGCGGAGCGGCTGACCACGGCCACGTCGACACGGCTCACCGACTGGCTGGACCACGTCGCCGCGCCGGTCGACCCGGCCCGCCTCGCCGGTGCGGGTTTCCGGGACGGTCACGCCGCCGCACCGGGGGTGTGGCGCCACCCCGGCGCCCAGCTGCCCGCGGTCGTACCGTCCGCGCAGCGCACCCTGGCCGTCCGGGTCGACGATGCGGCAGCCTTCGCGGCGGCCCACGGTGGGCACGGCGTGGCGGGT
>JBOGDY010000183.1:0-5248 GCA_050742955.1 Actinomycetes bacterium
GGCCCGGTACGTCGATGGCGCCGGCCACATCGATGTCGGTGACGCGGGCGTGCGCGTGCGGGCTGCGGACGAAGGCGACCCCGAGCGCCTGGTGGCCGAGGTCGTCGAGGTAGTGCCCGCCACCGGTGACCAGCTTGACGTCCTCGACCCGTTGGACAGGCTCGCCGAACAGCTTGGTGGTCACGGCGCTTTCCCCCCCGACCTGTCAGACGCTCCCGCGGGCATACCGGAGCGTGAGTCTGACAACTCGCGGGAGAGCTCGGCGGCGCGCAGGGTCGCGGCCACGATGTTCTGGTAACCGGTGCAGCGGCACAGGTTGCCCGACACCGCCTCCCGGGCCTCGGCCTCCGTCGGTGACGTGTTGTCCTCGATGAACGCCGCGATGGTCGTCAGGAAGCCGGGTGTGCAGAAGCCGCACTGCAGGCCGTGGCACTCGCGGAACGCCTGCTGCACGGGGTGGAGGTCCTCGGGTCCGCCGAGTCCCTCGACGGTGGTGATCTCGTGGCCCTGCGCGCCGACCGCGAGCAGCAGGCAGGAGCGCATCGGCCGGCCGTCCACGAGCACCGTGCACGCACCGCAGACGCCGTGCTCGCAACCCACGTGGGTCCCGGTCAGCAGCAGATCGTGCCGCAGGCAGTCCGACAGCAGCCGGCGGGCCGGCACGGTGGCGGTGTGCGGCACCCCGTTGACGTGCAGCACCACGTCGTACACGGTCTCGGTCGCCTCGGTCACGCCGCCCGTCCCGCCGCCTCGGCCAGCCCCCGGGCCGTCAGCACCCCGACGAGGTGCCGCCGGTAGTCGGCGGTGGCGTGGATGTCGGCCTCCGGCTCGACCTGGTCCCGCGCCCGCGCCCCGGCCGCGGTCCAGTCGGCGCGGTCCGGGGGCCGGCCGGCGACCGCCTCGGTCAGGTCCAGCACCAGCGGGGTCGCTGCCACCGAGATGTAGGCCGCCCTGGCCGCCGCGACCCCACCGTCCTCGTCCAGGGTCACCGCCGCCGCGAGCCCACAGACTGCGTAGTCGCCGTGCCGGCGGGCCACCTCCACGAAGGTGGTACCGGTGCGGTCGGGAAAGGCGGGGAAGTACGCCGACACCGCGAGCTCGCCGGGTTCCAGCGCGGACTCGAGCGGCCCGACGAAGAACTCGGCGGCGCCCAGCGTGCGGCGGGAGCCCTGCCGCGCCGCGTCCACGGTGCCGCCGGTGAGCGCCAGCACCGCGGTCATCTCGCCACTCGGGTCGGCGTGCGCCAGGCTCCCGACCGTGGTCCCCCGGTAGCGGATGACCGGGTGGGCGACCAGCCGCAGCGCCTGCCGCAGCAGGGGCAGCACCACGGCGGCGGCCGGGTCGGCCTCGACGTCGGCGTGCCGGGCCAGGGCACCGACCCGTACGCCGCCGTCGTCCACCACCACCGAGCCGAGGTCGGGCACCCGGTTGATGTCCACGATGTGCGCCGGTGCGGCCAGCCGCATGTTCAGGATCGGCACCAGGCTCTGCCCGCCGGCCAGCACCTTGCCGTCGCCCCCGACCTCGGCCAGCACGGCGAGCGCCTCGTCCAGCGACGTGGGCGACGAGTAGGCGAACGGCGAGGGCTTCACCCGGCTGATCCTCTCTCACCCCGGTAGGACGGTGCGAGGGCCGCCGGCGGGTGCGTCCTGCCGTGCGGCCCTCGCCACGCCGCGGTCGGCGTGTGCCGGGTGTGACTAGGTGCGGTTCTGCGGGGTGTCCTGCCCCTCGCGCGGGCCTGGTGGAGCCGACGACCCCGGGTCACCGGTCGCCGGGGCCCGGTGCGTACCCGCGTGGCCCTCGGCGAGCGCGGCGCCCTCCTCGAACGGCACCTGCCGGTCGAGCGCCTCGCGCATGTACGCCGGCGCGAGCCAGAGGAGCAGGTGGTAGCCGGCCAGCAGCACGATCGTGCCGAGCGCGATCCCGGCGAGGTCGAAGTCGTCGGTGATCTGCATGGTGACCGGCCCGATCGCGAGGATGATGCCGGCGCCGATCGGCACCAGGTTGATCGGGTTGGCGAAGTCGACGCGGTTCTCGATCCAGATCTTCGCGCCGAGCAGACCGATCATCCCGTACAGGACGACCGTGACCCCGCCGAGGACGCCACCAGGGGTGGCGGCGACCAATGCACCGAACTTCGGGCAGAGTCCGAACAGGATCGCCACCAGACCGGCTACGTAGTAGGCGGCCGTCGAGTAGATGCGGGTTGCGGCCATGACGCCGATGTTCTCGGCGTAGGTCGTGGTGGGAGAGCCGCCCACGGAGCTGGACACCGCGGTGCCGATGCCGTCGGCGAAGATGGCCCTGCCGATCACCGGGTCGAGGTCGCTCTTGGTCATGGCGGCGACGGCCTTGACGTGCCCGGTGTTCTCGGCGATGAGGGCGATCACGGCCGGCAGCACCAACAGGATCGCGGAGAACTTGAAGTCCGGGGAGGTCAGGTCGGGGAAGCCGATCCAGTCGGCGTCCTCGACGGGCGTGAAGTTGACTCGCTCGTGGGTGTCCACCTCACCGGTTGCGGCGTTGAAGGCCGTGATGTCCCCGGCCGTCTTGTCCAGGACCCAGGACAGGGCGAAGCCGAAAACCAGGGCCAGCAGAATGGCGATGCGGGCCCAGAACCCCGGCAGGACAACGGTCATCAGGAAGACCGCGGTCATGCTGATCAGGGCCACCCACCGGTCCTGCTGCCAGTAGACGTCGGCCACGACGAAGGCCAGACCGAAGCCGATCAGCATGACGACGCCACCGGTCACCGCCGGCGGGAAGATGCGGTGGATGATCTGGATGCCCAGCAGGCTGATCAGGATGCCGGCGGCCGCGAGCACCAGGCCGGCCACCAGGATCGAGCCGATGACCAGCGGGTCGGCGCCGTCGCCGCCGTTGGCGGCGCGGATGGCGATCACGCCGCCGACGAAGGACGCGCTGGTGCCCAGGTAGCTCGGGACCTTGTTCTGCGTGATCAGCAGGAACAGGATCGTCGCGACGCCAGACATCATGATCGCGAGGTTGGGGTCGAGCCCCATGACCAGCGGGAAGACGAACGTCGCACCGAACATCGCCACGACGTGCTGGGCGCCGATGCCGACCGTCCTGCTCCAGGACAGCCGCTCGTCGGGCGCCACGACCTCACCGGGCGGCGGGGTCTTGCCGCCGTGCACGACCTTCCAACTCGTTAGTGCCATCGTCGCCCCTCCTCGAGGCTCAGGCGCACCGCCCCGACCGGGATGGCCGTGACGTGTGTCGACCCAGTTCGCGAGTGACCCACGTCACTCACGGACCAGGTTGATCGAAAGGTACGGCCGGGTGTGGGAGGCAGCACCGTTGACTTCTGACAGAGGTTGGGCCGTTGGCTTGTACATTTCCCGCACGTCACCGGCGGGTGACGATCCCCTCCCGCCGGTCGTCGCTCGGCTCAGAGCCCCCGCATCCGCCGGACCTGCAGCGCCAGCGCGAGGTTGAGCCGCAGATGAGGGTCGGTCGTGAAGGGGCCCAGCATCCGCTCCAGCTTGCCGATCCGGTAGCGCAGCGTGTTGTAGTGGAAGTGCAGCCGCCGCGAGGTCTCTGCGACGTTGAGGTTGGTGTCGAGCAGCGTCTGCAGAGTGACGCGCAGGTCCTCGGCGTCGGTCCCCGTCGACGAGACGAGCTCGCCGAGCGTCTCGTCGAGGAAGGCACGCAGCTCGTCGGTGTCCGGCAGCAGGCTCAGCAGCCGGAAGACACCGAGCCCGTCGAAGTGCGCCACCGCTCCGTCACCGTGCAGCTGGCGTCCGACGGCCACCGCCTTGCGCGCCTGCTCGTATGCCTCCGGCACCCGGGTCACGCTCGTGACCACCCTGCTGACCCCGGTGGAGAACGGCCGGTGCCCCCCGCCTCCTTCGCCGGACACCCGCCGGACCAGGTCGCGCACCAGGCGGTCGACGTCGCCGTCGGCGGGCACTCCGAGCAGGGCGACGACCTGCTGGCTGAAACCGACCACCGGCGACGCAGGGTCGCGCGACCGCAGCACCGACGTCCACTCGGTGACCAGCCGGTCGAGCACGGGCCGCGGACCCAGCCCGCCGTTCGACGGGGTCGGCGCATCAGGGTCGAGCTCGGCCACGAGCACGACGAGCGCCCGGTCGAGGTCCCAGCCCAGCGAGCGCGAGTGCGCCACGACCTGCTCGGGGGTGCCTGCCCGTCCGGTCACCAGGTCGCGGACGAAGTCACCGCGGTACTTGTCCTCCACGGCGCCCACGGCGAGCTGTTTCGTGATCACCAGCGCGGCCACCGTCGCCGCCCGCTCGAGGACGTGGACGTCGCGCTCCCCCAGCGCCCCCGTCGCGTCGAACGCGACGATGCGGCCGTGGTCGAGCGACCCGGCGACAACCGGGACGACGGCGTGCACGGCGCGGTCGGACCGGCCGCCGCCGGGGACGCTGGTCTGTACGCCGGTGCGGGCCGCCTCGGTGCGGAACCGGCCGCCGGCGTCGAAGCAGGGCCGTGACGCGGCCAGGGCCAGGTCCGCCGGATCGCCCGACTCGGCGAGCACCCGGCCGCCGGCGGTCGTCACGTAGACGGCCCCGCCGAGCAGCGCGACGAGCTCGTCGGTGACCTCCTGCAGCCCGCCGCCGGCAAGCACGATCTGGACAAGGGCCCGGTGCACCTCCTCGGAGCGGGCCAGGACCGACGCCTGCCGGTTGAGCACGTCGGTGAGAACCTGGTTGAGGATGTCGTCGAAGCCGACCCCTTCGGGCAGCGCGATGATCGGGAACCCGAGGCGGTCCGCTGTGGCCAGCATCGCCGGGGGGAGGGCGTCGAGGTAGCGCCCCAGCTTGACGCCCAGGGCCGCGAGACCGCGCTCGTCGAGGGCCACCACGAGCTCCGCGAGCCGGGCGGTGCCCAGCCGGGCGGTGTCGCGCAGCGGGTAGCCGGTCGTGAGCAGCAGCTCGTGCGGCTTGACCCACGGCAGGATGTCCGGGACCTCCATCACGTTGAGGCGCGCCACGACCCGGTCCAGGCCACCGGCACCGGCCAGCAGCCGCGCCCCGCGAAGCGAGGACGCGCCGAGGACGTCGCGGACCGGCAGGCCGAAGGTGAAGGTCCCGGTGCTGACCGCGCGCAGCGGCGGCCCGATCTCGGTGGGCGCGGCGGGAGCCGCCCGTGCGTCGGGCACGCCGGTGGCCGGGACGTCCGCGGCGGCTGGCAAGTCCGGGCCGGGTCCCGCCGGATCCTTGGCAACTTTGCCCATGGGGGTGACGGTAGCGCGCTGGCT
>JBOGDY010000184.1:0-5247 GCA_050742955.1 Actinomycetes bacterium
CCCTTGTCGTCACCAACGACTTCCCGCCGCGCACCGGTGGCATCGAGTCCTTCGTGCTCGCCATGGTGACGCGCATGCCGGCCGAGCGCGTCGTCGTACACACCGCCCGCCAGCCCGGGGACGCCGCGTTCGACGCCACGCTGCCGTTCCCGGTGATCCGCGATCCGTCGCGACTGATGGTCCCCACCCCGCACATCACCGGGCGGTCGGTCGCCATCGCGCGGGACCTCGGTTGTGACGCCGTCTGGTTCGGCGCCGCCGCCCCCCTCGGGCTGATGGCCCACGCGCTGAAGACCAGGGCGGGCGTGACGAGGACCGTCGCCACGACACACGGGCACGAGGTGTGGTGGGCGGGCACCCCCGGCACCCGCCCGCTGCTGCACCGCATCGGCGAGCACAACGACGTGCTGACCTACCTCGGCGACTACACCCGACACCGCATCGCGAAGGCGCTGTCCGTCGCGGCCGCGGCACGCATGGTGAGGCTCACCCCCGGCGTCGACGACAACACGTTCCACCCGGGCGTGGACGGTTCCGAGGTGCGCGCGCGCTACCGGCTCACCGACCGGCCGGTCGTGGTCTGCGTGTCCCGGCTCGTCGAGCGCAAGGGCCAGGACATGCTCATCAGGTCGCTGCCACGCATCCACCGCCGGGTGCCCGACGCTGCCGTCCTGGTCGTCGGCGACGGGCCGCGACGGGCGCGACTCGAACGGCTCGTCCGTGACCTCGCCCTGCAGCGTGACGTCGTGTTCACCGGCGCGAAGACGTGGTCCGAGCTGCCGCCGTACTTCGCGGCCGGCGACGTCTTCTGCATGCCGACCCGCACCCGCAAGGCGGGGTTCGAGGTCGAGGGGCTCGGCATCGTCTACCTCGAGGCGTCCGCGACGGGGCTGCCGGTGGTGGCGGGCGACTCGGGGGGTGCGCCGGACACGGTGCAGGACGGCACGACCGGGTACGTCGTGGACGGCCGGTCAGAAGCGCAGATCGCCGACCGGGTCGTCGGCCTGCTGCTCGACGGCGACCTCGCCGCGCAGATGGGAAAGGAAGGCCGCCGCTGGGTCGAGCAACGGTGGCGTTGGGACGACCTGGCGGCGAGGTTGCAGCAGCTGCTCAGGCCCGGTCCGCACTCGTGACGCCGTCCCGTCAGGCGTGAACGCCCACCCGGCGCGGGGTGAGGACGAACGCGACGAGGTAGAGCACGCCGACCAGCAGCAGCAGGTTGCGGTAGCCGGTGAGCAGCCCGAGGTACTCCAGGCAGCCACCGACCATCGCGCCCAGGATGTTGACCGCGAACGCCGCCCGCGGGTCGTCGGTCTCGGCGAACCGCTTGGCGAAGGCCACGTTGGCCAGGTAGATCGGTGCGAACGCCAGTGCCACCGCGGCCAGCACCCGTGGCAGCAGCGGGAGCTCGAGCAACGCGGCGTTGGGCACCGCGAAGGCGAGGACCAGCGAGGCCGCGATGCCGGCGTACAGGACGGGTAGCGGCGGGGTCGGCAGACGGCGGGTCGTCTCCACCGCGAGCAGCACCGCGACCAGGACGCCGGCGAAGACGACGGCGTTGACCACCCAGGTGGTGCCGAACAGCAGCGCGAACGTCGTGATGCTCCTGGTCTCCAGCAGCAGGAACGCCGCGCCCATGAAGAACAGGTCGCGGTAGGGGCGCATCGTGCGGAACGGACCGGCGAGCACGCGCACGCTGACCAGGCTGACCAGCAGGATGCCGCCCAGCGCGAGCAGGTAGAGGGAGGGCAGGCTGTTGCCGAAGAAGTAGAGGAACGGCCGGTCGTCGGTCGACGGCTCGGCGCGCGTCGAGGGCCGGGCCGCCTGGTCGGGCGCGCACGTCTGGTCCTGCGTGCCGAGGCCGGCCGAGATCACCGCCTGGCCGCCGCCGACCCGGTCCACACAGGGCGGATGACCGAACGCGTCCTCGACGGTGCCCGCCAGCCGGTCGATGAGGCGGTCCTCGCGGTAGTAGTTGTACATGGCGAACCCACCGCCGGGCGCGAGATGGTCGCGGGCCGCGGCGACCGCCTCCGCGGTGAACAGGTAGGACTCCAGGCGGACGGCGCTGGCGCCGGTGACGAGCGCGAGGGAGTCGGGGAGGGCGAAAAGGATCAGGTCGTACGACGTGTCGGTCTGCTCGAGGAAGGCCCGTCCGTCGTTGACGTGCGTCGAGACGCGCCGGTCCTGGTAGGGCCGGTCGGGGTGGCGCTGCTCGCCGATCTGCAGGATGCGCGGGTCGATCTCGACCGCGTCCACGTGCTCGGCGCCCCTCGACAGAGCGATCGCGACGTCGCTGCCGGAGCCGGCCCCGATCACGAGCACGCGGTCGAGCCGCGCCCCGGCGAACCGCTCGTAGGGGATGCCGTACTGCGGCTCCTCACGCAGCCGCAACTCGGCTGAGCGCATCACCTGGTGGGGGATGCCGTTCACCGAGATGCGCAGGATGTCGGTGCCGTCGCCGGCGGCGAAGTCGTCGGTCCTCACCTTGTAGTAGGGCGACCAGCTGACACCGGTCGCGGCGCTCTCGACGGCCAGCACGACGACGAGCACCACCAGCGCGACGCCGGTGAGCGGCTTGAGCCGTGGCCTGAGGAGCACGGTGAACGCCGCCGCGGCGACGAGCCCCCAGACGACCGAGGGTGCGCGCAGGAAGGACAGGCCGGTGAGCGCGCCGATGCCCAGGAGGCTCCCGACCAGGTCCAGCCGGTATGCGTCCAGCGCCGGGAGCTCGGCGAAGCAGCGCCCGACCGCCTCGGCCGGCCCGACCAGGGCGGCGGCGACGGCGCAGAAGATGAGGGGCAGCGCAAGCCAGGCGGGCGGGCCGTCGGGCTCGAGGCTGGTGAAGTAGATGATCTCGTCGCTGGCGCGGTCGATGCGGACCGGCGCGACCGCCACGACGACGCCGAGCACGGCGAGGACGACCGGTGACCAGGGAAGGGTGCGGTGCCTCGTGCGGGCCAGCAGGAACCCGAGGCCGATGCCGAGGAAGGAACCGAGCAGGACGAAGTTGGAGAAGTAGGAGAGGTGTACGACGTTGGACCCGAGCCAGCGGATGAGGGCGAGCTCGAGGAACAGCATCAGCCCGCTGGCCAGCAGCAGACGGTGCGTCGTCCTCACGTTTGACGCCCCCGAGTGCGGCCGCTGGACGGGCGGCACCCGTCGTCTGTGCGAGCAGCCTAGGGGTTAGCCGGCGCGGCCCGGAAGCACCTCGCGCGCCCGGCTCGGGCGGCCGCTCAGCTCACTCGGGGGCGCAGGTGCGCTCCACCGCGCTCGTCGCGATGACGTCGCAGCTGTCGGAGTAGGTCTCGTTGACCACCCGCCCGAGGGCGAACGTCATCGCGACGATGACGGCGGCGATGGCGAAGACGATCAAGCCGTACTCGACGGCCGACGCGCCCGAGTCGTCGCGCATCTCCAGTTCCGTCATGCCATCTCCCCGGGTTTGGCAGGCCGGCCCGCCCTGGTGATGGACGGGCCGGACTCTGGACTGCGCTGGCCGCCTACTACTCAGCAGGTGCGGTGCACTCGGCCTCGGTGCCCGCTCCACTGTCGATGTTGTTGCAGGTGTCCGTGAAGACCTCCTGCACGACGGTGCCGAGCGCGAACACGATGAGGACGATGACGGCGGCGATGGCCGCGACGAGCAGTCCGTACTCGACGGCGGAGGCACCTTCGTCGTTCTTGGGCTTCGCCACCCTGCGGATGTAAGCGAGCATTGCGATGACCTCCGGGTTGGGTCCAGACCACGTGCTGGACCCCCCTCGAGCCCAGCGCTGCGAAGACAAGCATCGCCTGCGGCACCCCCGGTCCACATCGCTCGGCTGGCCACGATTGCCTCGTCCGAACGGTTGATGCCCGTTTGGCCCCCTCGTGGGCGGCTAGTGGGGGTCCTGAGGGTTCTTGATGAGGCCGAGCCGCATGGCAGTCATCAACGCCTGGGCGCGGTTGGCGGCGCCGAGCTTCTCGTAGACCTTCGAGATGTGGGTCTTGGTCGTCGACTCGCTGATGTAGAGCCGCTTGGAGATCGCGGCCACTCCGAGACCGTCGGCTAGCAGGCCCAGGACCTCCTTCTCACGCGGGCTGAGCTGCGGCCCGCTGGGCGAGAGCCGGCGCTGCATGGCGCCGGCCAGGTCGTTGGCGGTGAACGCCCTCGGCGAGACCGCGGCGTGCCGGGCCGCGGCGATGACGTCGTCGGCCGGGGCGTCCTTGGGCACGAACGCCGAGGCCCCCGCCTCCAGGGCCCCGAACAGCTGGTCGTCCCCGGCGTACATCGTCAGTACCACGATGCCCATCGTCGGGCTGCCGTCGCGCACCTTGCGGGCCGCGTCCAGACCACTGCCGTCGGGGAGCCGAACGTCGAAGATCACGACGTCGGGAGGTTGCTGCTGGATCACGGCGAGGGCGTCCGCGACCGAACCCGCCTCACCGATGACCGTGAAGTCCCCCGTGCGCTCGAAGGCACGCCGCAGCCCCTGCCGGATCAGCTCGTGGTCATCGACGAGCACGACGGTTGTGGGCACGTCGACACCCTAGCCCGGGACCCTTGCCGGACCTAGCGACACTTCGACGGCTGTGCCCCCGTCCGCCCGGTTCTGCACGAGGAGGCGGCCGCCGATGCGCTCGGCGCGCTCGCGCATGACCTCGAGCCCGAAGCTGTCGTCGCGTGGCCGCCCGAGCCCCTCCCCGTCGTCCTCGATGCGCACCAGAGCCCGCGGCGGGTCGACGCTGCAGGTGACCCAGAGGTTCTCGGCCCGGGCGTGCTTGCGCGCGTTGGTGATCGCCTCCTGGGCGATGCGCAGCAGCTCCGTCTCCGCGTCCACCGGCAGCCGCACCGCGGCCTCGTCGAGCACCAGATGCACGGTCAGGTTGGACCCCGCTCCCACCTGACGCGCGTAGTCGGACAGCGCCGTGCCGAGGCCCACCGTGGACTGCACCTCCGAGCGCAGGTCGAAGATGGACAGCCGCAGCTCGGTGATCACCCGGGTGAGCTCACCGCGAAGCCCCTTCAGATCGGCCTCCAGGTCGGGGAGGTAGCGCGCCCGGGCGGCCAGGTCGTCGACCACGTAGCCCAGCGATGCCAGCTCCTGCGCGATGCCGTCGTGGATCTCGCGAGCCAGCCGACGCCGCTCTTCGGCAGTCGCCAGGGTGCGCACCTCGCTGAACAGCAGAGCCGTCTCCAGCCGCAGCGCCTGCTCCTCCACGACCTCGGTGGCGTTGCCGAGGCTTGCGCGGTCGAACGCTGAG
>JBOGDY010000185.1:0-5187 GCA_050742955.1 Actinomycetes bacterium
AGCCACGGCTGCCCGACCTCGCTGTTCCGCGGGGTTCGAATCCTCAACACCCAGACGGAGGGAGGGCGATGAGCGGGGGAAGCGCGAAACGGCCGCACGAGCTGGTGGAACGGGCGCTGGGGCTCTCCCGCGCCGACGAGTGCGTCGTCATCGCGGAGGAGAGCAGCGAGGCCAACCTGCGATGGGCGGGCAACACGCTGACCACCAACGGGGTCATGCGCGCGCGCCGGCTGACCGTGATCGCGACCGTGGGCGGTCGGGAGGGGGTGGCTGCCGGCGACGTGTCCCGCAGCAACGTCGGGCTGGACGAGGTCGAGTCGCTGGTGCGGGTCGCCGAGGCCTCGGCCCGGGCCAGCCGGACGGCCGACGACGCGCGACCGTTGGTCCCCGGGGACGGCGCGAGCGCCTCCTGGGACGGGCCTCTGGGCGAGACGTCGATCGAGGTTTTCCGGGACGTCGCACCGGCCCTTGGCGAGGCCTTCGCCGCCGGCCGGTCGGCCGGCCGCGAGCTGTTCGGCTTCGCCGAGCACCAGCTCTCCACGACCTACGTCGGCACCTCGGCCGGGGTCCGCCTCCGGCACGACCAGCCCACCGGACGCATCGAGATGACCGGAAAGAACCGTGACTGGTCGCGCTCTACGTGGGTGGGGCAGAGCACCCGCGACTTCACCGACGTCGAGGTGCCCACCCTCGACGCCGAGATCTGCCGGCGGCTGGGCTGGGCCGAGCGGCAGCACGAGCTCCCGGCCGGCCGCTACGAGACGCTGCTGCCACCCAGCGCGGTCGCCGACCTGCTCATCTACCAGTACTGGTCGTCCATCGCCCGGGACGCCCACGAGGGACACACCGTCTTCAGCCGCCCCGGTGGCGGCACCCGGGTCGGCGAGCGACTGACCGACGCCCCGGTGAGGATGTGGAGCGACCCGGCGGCGTCCGGCATCGAGTGCGGCGACGCGGTCGTGGCCACGTCGTCCAACGCCGCCGAGTCGGTGTTCGACAACGGGCTCCCCCTCGCCCCGACGGACTGGGTGCGCGACGGCGAGCTCGCGGCGCTCATCCAGACCCGCCACTCCGCTGAGCTCACCGGGCAGCCGGCGACACCGGGCATCGACAACCTGATGCTCGCCTCGGCCGACGCCACCCGCGACCTGGAGGCGATGGTCGCCGACACCCGGCGCGGGCTGTTGCTCACCTGCCTCTGGTACATCCGGGAGGTCGACCCGCAGACGCTGCTGCTGACCGGTCTGACAAGGGACGGCGTCTACCTCGTCGAGAACGGCGAGGTCACCGGCCAGGTCAACAACTTCCGCTTCAATGAGAGCCCGGTCGACCTGCTCGGCCGGCTCACCGAGGTGGGTCTGACCGAGCGGACGCTCGCCCGGGAGTGGAGCGACTACTTCACCCGTACGGCGATGCCGGCCTGGCGGGTCGCGGACTTCAACATGTCGTCGGTGAGCCGGGCCAACTGACAGAGCCTGGGCCCACTGCCCGTCAGGAGTCCTCGAGGCGGAAGCCGATCTTCATGCCGACCTGGTAGTGCTCGACCCGGCCGTCGACGATGTGGCCGCGCACCTGCGTCACCTCGAACCAGTCCAGGTGCCGGAGGGTCTCCGCCGCGCGGGCGATCCCGTTGCGGACCGCCTCGTCGACGCCCACGTCGGAGGTGCCCACGATCTCAGTGACGCGGTAGGTGCGGTTGCTCATGTCGGCTCCTTCTCGTCCGGCAGAATCGGCCGGCTGCTCTGCATCCGGCGAGGTCCGGATGACTTACTGTGGACGCGTGACGTCCACCCAGCGCCCCGGCTTCGGCCGGCGCGTCAAGGACCCCGTCTACCAGATCACCGGGGCCCGCAGGGGCGTTCGCGACGACGTCGACAGCCGGGCGCGTCGCTACCTGTTGTCCATGGGCGTGCGGACGGTGTGCTTCGTGCTCGCCGTGGTGGTGGACGGCTGGCCGCGCTGGGCATTCCTCGTCGCCGCGCTGGTGCTGCCCTACCTGTCGGTGGTGTTCGCCAACAGCGGCCGGGAGCGCATCGAGGGCATGCCGGTCGTGCCCGACGACCCCGGCGGGCTCGACCGGCGCGCCCTGGGCGGCCCGCAGACCTGACGTGACACCGATCCGTGCAATAATCCGGGTGGAGCGCTGCCGATCCCCCGACGGCCAGCGCCACGACGCGATGCCGGGCGGCTCCCCCCGTGGCTGCCCGGCATCGCCCGTCCCGCCGGAAGACTGAGGCCGTGACCGAGCCCTCCCCCATCTGCTCCGCGAAGGGCTGCCGGGAGGCCGCCGTGTGGGTGCTCGCGTGGAACAACCCCAAGCTGCACACCCCCGACCGGCGCAAGGAGTGGACCGCCTGCGACGACCACCGTGGGCACCTGTCGCAGTTCCTCGAGTCCCGCGGCTTCCTTCGCGAGACGGTGCCGATGGACCAGCGGCTGCGGCCCGGCTGAGGCCGGGCCGCCCGGACACGTCCCGTTCGGCGCCCGGTCAGCCGCCGATGGCGGACATCGGGCGGCTCGGCTGCAGGAAGCCGACGTCGTCGATGCCGTGCCCGGCCTTCTTGGCGTGCAGTGCCTTGCGCAGCCGGTCCGCGAGATCGGCGTCCGGGGCACCGCCGCGCATCGCCGTACGCAGGTCGAACTCCTCCTGGGCGAACAGGCAGTTGCGGATCTGCCCGTCGGCGGTCAGCCGCACCCGGTCGCAGGCCCCGCAGAACGGCCGGGTGACGCTGCCGATCACCCCGACCCGACCGGGGCCGTCGTCGACCACCCACTCCTCGGCCGGGGCACTGCCCCGCTCCGCGGCCTCGACCGGGGTGAGGGTGAACTCCTCGCCCAGGCGGGTCAGGATCTCCTCGGCCGTCACCATGTCGGCGCGGTCCCAGCCGTGCTGTGCGTCGAGCGGCATCTGCTCGATGAACCGCATGTGGTAGCCGTGCTCGAGGCTCCACCGCAGCAGCGGCACCGCCTCGTCGTCGTTGAGTCCGCGCATCAGGACGGCGTTGATCTTGACCGGGTGCAGACCGGCGGCGGCGGCACCGTCCAGCCCGGCGAGCACGTCGGAGAGCCGGTCCCTGTGGGTGAGCCGGGCGAAGCGCTCGGCGTCGAGGGTGTCCAGCGACACGTTGACGCGGTCCAGCCCGGCGGCGCGCAGGGCCGGCGCCATCCGGGCCAGGCCGATCGCGTTCGTGGTCAGCGACAGCCGCGGCCGGGGCCGCAGTGTCGCGACCCGTTCCACGATGCCGACCAGGCCCTTGCGCAGCAGCGGTTCGCCGCCGGTGAAGCGGACCTCCGTGACCCCCTCGTCGACCGCGATCGCGACCAGGCGGACGACCTCGTCGTCGGTCAGCACCTCGGGGCCGGGCAGCCAGTCGAGGCCCTCGGGCGGCATGCAGTAGGCGCACCGCAGGTTGCAGCGATCGGTCAGCGAGACCCGCAGGTCGGTGGCGACGCGGCCGAACGTGTCGAGAAGCACACCGACAGCCTACGTCCCCTGCGCGCCGTGATCGAGCCGATGACCGCTACCGTCTGACGGTGTACCGGTTCCTGCTCAGCCCGCGCTGGCTGCGGCTGCTCGCCGGTGCCGTCGCGGTCGCCGTGGCCTGCGTCGCGCTGGGCTTCTGGCAGCTGGACCGGCTGCAGGACCGGCGCGAGCGCGGCGCCCTCCTGCGGGACAACCTGCAACAGCCGGCGGTGCCCGCCGCGAACGTGCTCCGTGAGGACCGGCCGGTCCCAGCGGCGCGGCAGTTCCGGCGGGTGACGGCGACCGGTCGCTACGACCCCGGCCGGCAGCTCCTGGTCCGCAACCGACCCTTCCGCGGCGCGACCGGCTACTACGTCCTGGTGCCACTGCGCACCGAGGACGGGACCGCCCTGCTGGTCAACCGCGGGTGGACGCCGGCCGGGCGGACCGCGGAGCGTCCCGACTCGGTCCCCGCGACGCCGGCCGGCACGGTCACCGTCACCGGGCGGGTCCGCGTCAGCGAGCCGCGTGCCACGGGAGCGGCGCCTCCCCCCGGGCAGGTCACCCGCGTCGACGTGGCGGCCATCGCCGCGGACCTGCCCTACCCCCTGTACGGCGGGTTCGTGGAGCGCCTGCGCGAGGAGCCGGCCCCGGCGGAGGCCCCCCGGGTGCTGCCCGAGCCCGAGGTAGACTTCGGCCCGCACCTCGCCTACGCGTTGCAGTGGTGGCTGTTCGCGCTGATCGCGCTCGGCGGCTTCGTCGTGCTGGCCCGCCGCGAGGCCCACGACCCCCTCCCCCGTCGCGAGGCCCACGACCCCCTCCCCCGTTGATCATGCGCAAGTGGTCGCCTCAGGTCCACCTCCAGAGTTGATCACGCGCAAGTGGTCGGGTTCATCCCCACCCCTCCAGAGTTGATCATGCGCAAGTGGTCGCCTCAAGCGAGGGCGGCTCCGGTCAGCGTGATGGTGCCGGCGTCGGCGTCCAGCGTCGCCTCGACGCCCAGCGGGATCGTCAGCGCGGGCCTGCCGTGCCCGAACGCGAGGCCGGTCAACAGCGGCACCGCCAGCCCCGCGAGCCTCGCGCACACCGTCTCCACGGCCGCGGCGCCGCAGCCGACCCAGCTGCCGAGCACGACGCCACGGACGTCGTCGAACCAGCCGGTGCGCAGCAGCTGGGTCAGGAAGGCGTCGATGCGGTAGGGCCGCTCGGTGACGTCCTCCAGGACGGCGATGCCTCCCGCTGCGGGCCGTGACTCCGGGGTGCCCACCGTCGAGGCCAGCAGCGAGAGCGTGCCGCCCGTGAGCACCCCGGTCGCCCGCCCGCCGACCGCGGCTCGGGTTGCGACCCCGTCGATGACCGTGACCCTCTCGGGCTCGAACAGCGTCCGGCGCAGGTGCTCGGTGGTGGCCGCGTCGGGGTCGTCGCCGCCGAACACCTCGCTGGCCGGCATCGGCCCGAACAACGACACCAGCCCCAGGTGCGTGGCCACGGCCTCCTGGAGGGCCGTCACGTCGCTGGACCCGACAAGCAGTTTGGGTCCAGCCGACCGCATGGCCGGCCAGTCCAGCCTGTCGACCAGACGGGTGGCGCCGGAGCCGCCACGGGCGCACAGGACGGCCACCACCGCCGGGTCGCACCAGGCCTGCTGCAGGTCGGCCGCGCGGTCCTCGTCCCGGCCGGCCAGGTGCCGGTCGCGGTCGAGAACGTGCCGGCCGGTGACGACC